>JAAVYX010000262.1 GCA_022791355.1 Clostridiales bacterium
CTAGTTCCCCGACGGCCCTCATTTGGGCCGCCGCTGGGCGTATTATCCCTTGGCGGTAGATGGTAGGAAAGCGGCGTAAACAAGGCTGTCAATTGCCGGCTGCGCCGTATGATTGGGGCTTGGACGGCGTTTCCTGTTACAAGGGTCTGAAGGATGGCCTTTGGCGCGGCGGCCTGGCGGACATTATGGACCTTGCAGTGGGTGGCGTTCGCCGCAAAACCGTATCTGGCGGATGAGCCGGAAACCGGCAAAATTATGCGCAGCCATGCCAAAAACATAAAAATTTTATATTCTGTACAAAGCTTTGCCCATGTTTTCGTACAAATTTTCATAAGCGTTCCCTTTTAAGCGTTGCGCTTTATGAACAAAATGTGTATAATAAGGAAGCAGGGACGCATGTAGCGGCCTGCATATATTTTGAGCTGTATCGTACATAAAACGGCCGGCCGTATCGTCTTTTCCCATTCTGCCGACGGACCTATATAGGCCGACAGGCGGAGTTTCAGCAAAAGACGTCAAGGCGCGCGCCGCAAAAAGCGAACAGCATCAGGAGGAATTGTATATGGAAACCATCGCAAACGCCCGCAGAAGGAAGACCCTTTGGCTGACCCGTACGGCTATCTTCGCCGCTATCGTAATTGTCGTACAGCTGGTCGGCGGGGCCGTAAAGATCGGTCCGGTAAGCTTCAGCCTAGTTCTGGTGCCCATCGTCGTGGGCGGCATGATTACCGGCCCGGCATCCGGAGCCGTACTGGGGCTTGTGTTCGGGATCATAACCCTGATCAACGGCTTGACCGGCGCGGATCCCTTCACCTCCATCCTGCTTCATTCGGGACTGAAGGGGGCCGTTATCACCCCGCTGATCTGTTTGGTTAAGGCCACGGCCGCCGGATATGTTTCGGGGCTGATCTATAAGCTCTTCAAAAATGGGGCCGATCATAAGCCGGATACCCGCAATCGAGAGGGTTTAAAAATCACCGGCACCTTTGCGGCTGCGGC
Organism: Clostridiales bacterium; assembly: GCA_022791355.1. Taxonomy (GTDB): domain Bacteria; phylum Bacillota; class Clostridia; order Oscillospirales; family Acutalibacteraceae; genus Howiella. Next base: position 1,000 of record JAAVYX010000262.1, read on the forward strand.
CGCCGCGCCCATCGTCAACACAGGGTTGTTCATCCTGGGCGCTCTGACCCTGTCGGACGTGCTGGCCGCCAACTTTGTCGCCGAGGGGACAACCGTCATCTATTTCCTGGTTATCGGCTGCGCGGGTATCAATTTTATTGTGGAGTTTTTCGTAAATCTGGTCTTGGCCCCCGGCATCTATCAGGTGGTCAGAGCCATATCCAAGGGCAGGGTATAGGTCGTAACCGAAAGCCGTGACGGCAAAAGCCGCGGCCTATCGGGCCGGCCCTGAAAAAGCAAGCCGGACAGCGCGCGTATCTATGCGCGTTGTCCGGCTTTTTAATGCGCTATTTCTCTGCGCCGCCCTTAGCCGGCGGAGCTTTCCGTCTATGTATTCGGACAGGGAAAAGGAATTTTAGGGAAATGCCGCACAAAAAAGTTTTCGCCCGCCTTTTTTATAGATTGCCTACAGCAATCTATAAAAAAGGGTCATGCGGGCCGTCCTATCTGGGCCTTTCGATTGAATGCGCCTACCCGCAGAAGCGGGCGGATGCGCAAAAACAGGTGCTGCACACTTGTTTTTAAAAAGCGGTGGGGTTTGGGACAACGCTCCAATCGTGTCCCGCGGGACGCCAAATCTTTAGAAATGTAAGACGCTGGCAGCCAAAATCTTTCGCATGAAAGATTTTGGCATAACCCACGCCGGGTACCCAGGCGCGCCGGAGGGACACTGGGTTTTGCGCAGCTTGCTATTTGCCCGCTGGCTTTTGGACAATCGAAAAAGGACGGATGCTTTCGGCGTCCGTCCTTTGCTTATCCTCAGATACGTACCTTTACAGAGTGGCGGCTTTCGGCCGACTGAAAGGCGGCTTCAATGACCTTCATCACCCGGCGAAGCTCCTCGTGGGTAATGAGCTGCTTTTCCTTGCCCTGGATGACGGCGGCGACGTTCCGGTAGAAATCGACCCAGTCCCCCTCGATTTTAGGCAGGGGAAGCTCGCTTAAGGTCTCCTTGGGACGGGGGGCCATGGTCCGGGTGGGACCGGCCTTGGTCTGCACCACCTCGGGCTCCCATTCCATAGCGTCCTGAGAGGCGTGGATGACGCAGCCGCTGCATTCCCAATCCTTTAACAGCAGAGAGCCCTCCATACCGTTGACGTACCAGCGGGGTTTAGGACTCAGGCAATAGGTTCCCACCTCGATCTGGGCGTTGAGGCCGCTTTCAAATTCCAGATTGAGCTTGAAATAGTCGTCCACCTCGGGAGTGCGGACCGAATCCATATGACACCAAACGTCCACCACCGGCTCCTTGACCATATACAGGATTTGGTCGATGAGATGCACGCCCCAGTCGAAGAGCATGCCGCCGCCGGCCACCTTGTAGGCCCGCCAGCCGTGCATAACGCCGCCGGCCCCGTGGACGCAGTTTTCGATGGTGTAGGGCTTGCCTACCATCCCGTCCTCAATAGCCTTTTTGACCACCAGAAAATCCGTATCCCAACGGCGGTTTTGATGGACGGTGAAGAGCTTGCCGCAGCGGTTGGCCGCGGCGATCATCTCCTCCAGCTCGGCCGCGTTCATGGCCACCGGCTTTTCGCAGACTACATGGTAACCGGCCTCCAGGGCCGCCACGGTCATGTCCCGATGGAAGTTGTTGGGGGTGGCTACTAAGACCAGCTCGAAGAGATGGGAGTTCAAAAAGTCCTCCAGAGCAGAAAAGCCCTTGAGACCCTTTTCCTCGCCGGCCTTGACCCGTTCGGGATCAATGTCGTAAACGGCCACGGCCTCCATGCAGCCGGTGCGGGAATAATTGCTGTGATGATAGCCGGCCATGCCGCCATAGCCGATAATGCCTACTTTAATCATGTCAGTCACTCCAGTGCATAACAATTGAAATGGAAACGGTAGTAAAGCCTAGAGTCTGTTTTAAAACGTTAAAACGATGTATATTTTGCCTAGAAAAGGTGATGGAGGCGTCAAAAATACTCGAAATGCGAAGGCATTTCTTGCGTTTTTTTCCTTTCCATCCCTCTTTTCTGAATAAAATCCCATCATTTCTTTGGTTTTAAAACAGACTCTAGCGCAGTTCCCAGAAATCATAAAAAAGGGAAACAAGGGCAGGAATTGCAGGACAAGGCGGAGGCCGCAGCCGCTCGGCCGAGCGGCTAACTGTCGCCCGCAGGGGGCGGCAACCCAAGCCTGTGTTTCCTGAATCGCTGCTCTTTTCTGGGCATTTTGGGAGACCGCTCCAATGTATACAAGTATACGGGCCGCCGCTGCAAAAGTCAACGGCGGCCCGGCTTTTTTGTATCAGAAGATGATTTTTCCCATACCGGGAACTTTACGCCCACCACATGGCGCCGGGCGTCTCCTCGATGATGACTCCCTTGAGGAAGTTGACAGCCTTTTCCAGACCCTCTCTGGGAGACATAAGCCCGTCCTCATGCTCGATGCTTACCGCGTCGTCGTAGCCGACGGTGCGCAGCATGCTGATGATGTCCTTCCACATTTTGGCGTCGTTGCCGTAACCCACGGTGCGGAAGCTCCAGCTCCGTTCCAGGATCTTATCGTAGGTCTTGGTGTCCAGCACGCCGTTTTTGGCGCAGTTGTCCGGGTCGATGCGGGTATCCTTGGCGTGGAAGTGATAGACCGCGTCGCCTAAATACCGGATGGCCTCCACCGGGTCGATGCCCTGCCAAATCAAATGGCTGGGGTCCACGTTGGCGCCCAAAACGTCGCCCACGGCGGCCCGGAGCTTTAAGCAGGTCTCGGGGTTGTATACGCAGAAGCCGGGGTGCATCTCAAAGGCGATTTTTTTAACGCCGTGCTTTTTGGCCTCCTCGGCGGTCTTTCCCCAGTAGTCGATCAGAATCTCCCACTGATAGTCCAGGATTTTCAGAAAATCGTCCGGCCAGGGGCAGGTCACCCAGTTGGGATACTTGGAGCCGGCGCTGTCGCCGGGGCAGCCCGAGAAGCCGATCATCTTTTCGACCTCCAGCTCCTCGGCCAGCTGCATGGCCTCCATGAAATCCTTGTGATCGGCCGCCGCGCAGTCCTTGTCGGGATGGACCGGGTTGCCGTGGCAGCTGATGGCGCAGATGCCCATATTGTTATCCTTGAAAAGCTGCTTGATCTCTTTGATTTTGTCGGGATGGCCCAAAAGCTCGGCCGGGTTGAAGTGAGACTTGCCGGGACAGCCGCCCGCTCCCATCTCCATGGTCTGCACGCCTAAGGAGGTAAGGTACGGAACCGCTTCCTTTAAGGGCATAAAGCCCAGAACCGGATTGAATACGCCCAGTTTCATAACGCATCACCATTTCTCCGCGCGCAATTTGTCTGTGGAAGCGCCCCGCCGCGCGGCGCGGGGCTTCTAAGAGGCGGCGCAGCCCGTCGGAAGCTTGGACGGAAGCCACCGGCGTCCACTAGGACGCGAGCCGGCGTCCACTAGGACGCGAGCCGGCGGCCGTCGGAACGCGAGGGCTTCCGCAAGGCCGCGGGGACTGCCGTCGGAATCCGCTGGATTACGACGGTTTACGCTGGGTTTACCAGCTTACACCGATTAGCCGGACGCGCCGCCGGAAGCTTTAGAGAATCGCCTTTAAATAACCGGCGTTTACCGCCGCGCTGATGAGACTGTCCACCGGATAGGCTTCCTGCTCGACGATGAACTTGTCGGTTCCGAAGGAGCGGGCGGTCTCGACCACCGCCTTCATGTCGATGACCCCGTCGGGCAGGTCCACGCTGTTTTTCTCCCCGTCGATCTGCTTGAGATGGACGAGAGCGCAGCGGCCGCCGTGCTTTTGGATGTAGGGGATACAGGCGCAGCCGGCGTGCTCGGCCCAGAAAACGTCCAGCTCCATCTTGACGGTTTCGGGATCGGTCTGGGCCATGAGCATATCCAGCAGATAGGATCCCTCCACCGTCTCAAACTCATGGCCGTGGTTGTGATAGCCGGTCTTGATACCGTAGGAGGACGCCTGTTCCCCCACATGATTCAAAACCTCGGCAACCTTCTTTACGTCCTCGGCGGTTTTCAGCTCGTACCAGGGCAGGATCATGTAAGGCGCGCCGATGGCGGCGTGATACTCCAGCTGGGCCTTCAGCTTTTCATCGTCCGAAAGCTGGTCGAAGCCGGTGTGGGTGGCGTAGGCGGCCAGGCCCAGCCGGTCCAGATGCCCCTTGAGGGCGGCGGCGTCCAGACCGCCGAAGCCGGCGAACTCCACCGCCGCATAGCCCATGCCGGCCACCTTTTCCAGGGTTCCCACAAAGTCCTGCTCGGCATGGTCGCGGACCGAATACAGCTGTAGGGCGAATGATTTGCTCATATGTATGTCAGCTCCTTAGAAATCCACCTGCTGGCCGGTAGCGGCCGACTTGTAGATAGCCTCCAGAATTTCGGTTACCACCAGGGCCTGCTCGGGCTTTACCAGGGGTTCCTTGTCATTGAGGACCGCGTCGATCCACATGCGGGCCTCCAGCTCGGACTCGTTCATGTCGGCCCCGTCGAAGAAGGCCACGCCGCCGGCCCGCAGGTCGGGCTTCTGGATGTTCTGCCGGCCCAGGTCCACGTAGTTCAGCCGCAGGCCGTCCTTCATGTCGGCGCCGCCCTTGGTGCCGCACAGGGAGGTCTGGGCCTCGCCTACGTCCAGGGTGTTCAGCGCCCAGCTGGATTCCAGAATAATGGTGGCGCCGTTTTCCATCTGAATGAAGCCGAAGGCTGAATCCTCAACCGTAAACTCCTCCGGCTTCCAGTCGCCCCAGGGGTTGCCGGTCTCGGTCTGGTCGCCCAGCTTCTTGAAGACGCTGCCCTTGACCGATTTGACCTTGTAGTTGTCCATCATCCAGAGGGTCAGGTCTAAAGCGTGGGTGCCGATGTCGATAAGGGGACCGCCGCCCTGC
>JAAVYX010000263.1 GCA_022791355.1 Clostridiales bacterium
CCGTCTACCCCCTCGTCGTTGACCAGCTTGACGGCGTTTTCACCGGCCTTCAGTTCCAGATCCACATAGGCGAAGGACCAGTAATCGTCGCCCCAATCCCGGTTGTTCTTGGGGAAGGAAACGGTGGCTGCGGCGCCGTCGTTTGCATATGCGTGCATGGTGCGGGTGTTGCCATGGGCGCTCTGATAGCGGAAGGCCAGAGTATACATGCCGTCCCGCTGGGCGTCGACCGTAAAGATCATACCCCGGCCCTTATCGCCCAGGCCAGCCATGAAGCCGCGGCCGGAACAGCCGGTATGATCCGTGGCGGGTTCCCGATGCGCCGGAATGATTTCCGCGTCCTCCGCCTCGTAAACCGCCGCGTCGGTCAGGGTGATAAAGTCGATATTCGCGGCGTTTTGATCCGGATTGGCGCCCTTGCGGCGCAGAATGGTAATGGTGTTCTCGCCCTGCTCCAAAGCAAGGTTGACGTAGCTGGTACTCCAGGATTCCCAGCCATCCTTGGTGCGGAATAAATCGACCGTTTTTGCATCGGCCGAATCGTTAACATACACGCCCATGGTAGCGTTGCTTCCCGCGGCATAACGAATGCCCACGGTATAGCTGCCCGTCTGGGGGACGTTGACCGTAATCGCCGTTCCGCGTGGCTGATCGGTTTGGTCGGTCTGGGCTACAAACCCCCGTCCGGTATAACCGCCGTGATCCAGCTGCATTTCGGCGCCCCCGATGAGTTCGCCGTCCTCCGCTTCGTACTTCTGCTCGATGATCAGGCTGGAGGGGGCGTACTGCGCAGGCGGCTTGGGAGCGGCCAGCTCGCCCTGCTTCTCCGCAAGGGCGGCCGCCGCCGCGTCTACCGCCGGCTGGCTGTCTCCGTTTCGCAGGGTTTCCCGGGCGGCGGACAAGGCCGCCTGATAGGCCTGCCAGGTCTCGGCGGTATAGTCGGCCTCCAGCAAATCCTTGCCGGAAGCGATTTGATCGTAGAGCGCGGATTTATCCACCAGCTTCCACAGACGGAATTTGGCGATCATGGTGGAAGCGCCGGCGTTAGCGTCGGTGGCGATATGGATGCGCAACTTTCCGTCCGCCCCCGGCTTGGCCACCATACCCATGGGGTACCAGAAGCCGCCGGTGGAATAGGGAATGGTGAAGGAGGCGCTGACGCCGTCCTCCCCCGCCAACAGCTCGTTGGTCTGGCTCTTGGGCGCATTGGCGTTGTTCTGCTTCCAATAGGAAAGAGCATACCAGCCGCTGTCCAGGCCGGTCAGCTCCTGGCTGACTCCCTGCTGGAAGGCCGAACCGTCCCACATATACAGGTTTTTGCCCACCACATTGTTCGCGCCGTTGATGCCGCTGCATTTGTTATCGGGATTGTCCATGGTCCAGCCTTCATAGTCGTTTTCAAAATTACCGTTTTGCACGCCGCCGGTCACCTCGCTGGCGGTCAGCAGACGGTTGGGGACAATCAAGCTGTCGATATTGATATTGCCGTTTACATCGGCTTCTTTTGCGATCTTGATGGTGTTTTCGCCCGCCTTCAGGGGCAGATTCATATAAGTGTTGCTCCAAACGTCGTCAGACCAGCCGCCGTTATTGCGGGGGAATTCCGCTGTGCGGGCGTCGGTTTCGTCGTTCACATAGACGTTCAGGGTACGGGTATCCCCCTGGGCGCTCTGGTAACGCAGGGCAACGGTATAGACCCCATCCCGGTCGGCGTTAACCGTAAAGACCATGGCCCGTCCGTCGGTGCCCCAGCCCTCCATAAAGCCCCGGCCGGAATAGCCTACATGACCGGTGGCCATGCCCCAGTTCTCCGGCAGGAAAGCGGCGTCCTCGGCCTCGTAGATGGCGGCGTCGGTCACCGTGATGGAATCCATGTTGACGGCGCCGCCGTTCACCCCCGCCACCCGCTGGAAGGAGAGCTGGTTCTCCCCCGCCTCCAGGGGCATGGTGACATAGGTCGTATTCCAGTTATCCCAGTTGTTGTCCTTGACCTTACTGAAGGAGACCTTCTGGGCCTGCTCCAAATCCTCGCCGGTATACAGGCTCAGAGTAGATGCGCCGTTGGTACAGGCGTACCGGATGCCGATCATATAACGGTCGGCGCGGGGCACGGTGACCGTAAAGGTCAAACCGCGGCCGTCCTGATCCAGCCCGGCCACAAAGCCGCTGCCGGTATAGCCGGTATGATCGGTGGCCTTGCCGGCGCCGCCAAAGTGCTGCGCGTCCTCGGCCTCATACCGCTGCTCGTAGAGCATGGCGTCCGGCGCGACTCCCGCGGCCCGGTTCAGGCCCAGATTCAGGGCGACTGCGGTTAGGGACGCGCAGACAACCGAAGCCGAGAGAAGGCCCGCGATCAGCTTTTTCCACATCATGGATTCTACCTCCCACATTGCCTGTGCACAGCTCCCGTTTTTTGACGAAAATAGCACTGATACACAAGTAATTTTTATCAATATTATCATAACATTTGACTCTGCAATAGGAAACGGCAAAACGCCAGAAAAAGATGACAAAAATTGACCTTTTTGTTTTATGACAAGAAAAAGCAGGCGCCGCTCCGTATGAGGAGGGGCGCCTGCCTGGAAAATAGAATTTTACGGACGCACGCGCAGGGTCTTGATCTCAAAGGGTCGGAAGGAAAGCCGGATCCGGCTTACTTCGCCCGCCTTCTCGATCGCCAGATCCTGTCCGTCCTCCTCCAGCATATTGCAGGCGGAAGCGGCCGCACAGGGCAGGTGCAGGGTAAGGACCGTATCGGTGGCCGTGCGCATGGACTCGTACATACGCAGGATATAGTCGCCAGAGCCGTCCTCGGCCGGCTTTAGGGTCTCCAGGATGATATTGGAAGCGTCGATGGTCAGCAGAGAACCGTCTTCCCTTTCGCCGGGGCGGACGTCCACGGGAACATTCAAATCGTAGCCCTGCTGAACCAGGCCGCTTTCCAGCATACTGCCGTTGTAGGCGAAAAAGCTGTAGGTAAACCGCTGCTCGCCCCGGTCGCATTCGGGGTCGGGGCTGAAGGGAGAACGGAGCAGGGTCAGATTGATGCGGTTGCCCAGCACGTTTACGCCGTACTTGCAGTCGTTGAGGACGGCGAAGCCCCGGCCCGCCTCGCACAGGGCGGTCCAATGGTGGTTGGCAACCTCGAAACGGTCGAAATCCAGCTGGGTGGAACGGTGGTTGGGCCGGCGGACATGGCCGAACTGGATCTCGTGGAAGGCCTCCTCGGCATAGTAGTTCACCGGGAAGCCCACCTTGAGCATCTTGTGCAGCTCATGCCAGTCTACGGTGGTGTCAAAGTCCACGCGGGCGGCACCCCGCCGGAGACTGACCATCTGGGTGAGTTGAGAGTCGTTGATGGTTCGGGTGATCCGGATGGCCGCCTTGACCGGGCCGGCGGATATCAGCTCGAAGGAGGCGGGCTGGGTCAGCTCCACTGGGCAGCGCTCGTAGGTGGTGTCCACATCCCAGGCCTCCCAGTCGGCCGAGATGTCCTTGAACAGCTTCATCTGGTTGCAGGTTCCGGCGGCCAGCTCCCGGCCGGTCTCCTTCTCTAGGATGGAGGAGATACCGCCCATAGCGTCGAAGGTCACGGTAAGTTTCTCGTTCTCCAGCACCGCGCCGCCGGCCGACAGGCTGGCGCAGGCTCCCTTCTCCAGGGCGGCCGGGGCGGCGGGGCGGACCGTAACCGTACCGCAGGCCGGCACGACGACTTCGGCAATCAACTTATCCCCCAGCTTCTGCACCGGCAGGGCCTTGTCCCCCGCCTGGGCGCCCGCATAACCGTCAGGCAGCTCGATGATTGCCGTACGGTCGAAGGACAGGGAGTTATAAACTGTGACGGCCTCCCCGCCGGCGGCCAAGCTGGCGTTCATCTGAGCGCGGATATCCCGCAGGTCGGCCTGCACGCTTTCGTACAGGGCCTCGGCCTCTTTGTAGACCCGGTTGATGGAGGTGCCGGGCAGAATGTCGTGGAACTGGTTGAG
>JAAVYX010000264.1 GCA_022791355.1 Clostridiales bacterium
CCGCAGGCAAGGCGGATGAGGCAGCCGGCCTTTCGGCCGGCAACGAAGACAACGCAGCGTGCGACAATTTCATCCCCGTAAAACCGTATTATACCTTGTCAATCAATGGTATCATTACCATTCTATATGGTAACGAATAGGATATAGGATTGTCAACTATAAATTACAGGATATGGCTAGAAAAGTTTCACTTTTGGTCGATTCGACATATGTTTCTTAGAAAAAGGCCGAATGAGGCGCGCAAAAAACCGCCGGAAGCGCGAACCTCCGGCGGAACGCATAGCTGAGCGGTAAAAATGAGACAGTAAATCAGGCGGCCGGCGGGGGAACGCCGGCGTCCCATTCTTTGCGCCGGCGGCTTTTTTCCAATAGGTGAAACTGAAAAAGAACGATGACTATAAGCAGGAGAGACAGAGCGGCGGCGCCCGCATACCGTAAGGGCGAGGGACCGCGCTCACTCTGGGCCGCGTTGGGCAGGCCGTAGGGGTCCCAGGACAGACTGAGAGGCCGTCGGGCTGCGGATTCGGTTTGAGAGGTTGGCGGGGCTTCGGTCCGGCCCCGGAAAAGGGCCAGGGCGTCGGCCACTGTTACAAATTCTACCGGCTGCCCTTCCGCCGTCAGGACTGCGGCTGCGGCCGCATAGTCTTCCGGCCGCAGCAGGGGCGCGGACAGGGCCAGAAAGGCGGGAGACCGGCCGTCGTAACCGTCCAGCGCCCGCCGGCAGAGGCCTTCCAGCTCCCCGGCCGACTGGGCGGTTACGAGAGGGAGCCGAATCGCTCCGTCAAACCGCTGGGCGGTTTGGGCGTCAGGGTCCAACAGGGCTTGCAGATGGGGCAGACTGTTGCCATAAACGGACAGGAGGCCCTGCGCGCCTTGGGAGGACAAGGGCTGATCCCAGCCCGGCCGCAGGGTGAAGGCGGCGTAGGCCGTTTCCACCGCGTAGCCGTCCATCCGTTTATAGAACTGTAGAAGGCTTTCCCCGTCCTCCCACAGCGCGGGACAAACGTCGCCGAAGCCGGCGGTGGGGTTGACAAAGCAGTCGGCTGAGCCGGCGGTTTCAGCGTAAGCCGCCCAAAGGTCGGGGGCGGCGTGAGGCAGGGCGGGGGAGAGATTCCAGCTCATAGGCAGGTCGATTTCCCGAAATTCGGCCCAAAGGGCGGGCAGTTGGAGCAGGCCTTCCTCCAGCTCGCCTGTGCCCGCTACCAAAGCGATATACAGCCGGTTTTCCGGCCGCTTGACCGGGTAAGCCGTCTCTTGGCCGGCATCCTTGTCCCGCCGGGTCCCTTCCCGGCGGCTTGCGGCGTATACGCTCAGGTTGGCCGCGCCCGAAAGAGAGGCCACGCCATGCCGGCTGGCCAACTCCACGCCGGCCGTCCGGTCCGGCCAGTCGCCCATGTAAACCGACTTACCGGCCGGCATACGTTCAAAAAAGGCCTCCAGCAGGGCGGCCTCCTCGGGTTTTACCGGGTCTAGCCAGACCCGGAAGGCCCCGGCCGCCGCCGCATAGTCCCACAAATCGGGCGGCCCGGCCGGGTCGGCGCCGATGAGCAGACGGCGGGCGGACTTGTCGTCGTATGCGTCCAGCATGGCCCGGTAAACCTCCAACCGGTTGTCGAACCGGTCCCGCAGGTCCTCGAGCACCGGCAGGCCGTAGGCTACGGTCAGCGCCTCGGCCTGGGGGCCGTCGACCACCAGGCATCGCTTGGCCGCGGCGATGACCCCGGCCAGATGAGCTGTATCGGGCTGGGCGGTATCCCAGACCACCAGGCCCCTTACTTCCTTTTGATAGGCGGTCAGCAGGCCGTCCAGCTCTGCGCTGGGGGCGGAAAAATGGAGGCCCAGCGCCCTTAGCGCCTGGTTTTCCTCCAAGGGACCGTCGGACAGGAAGAGCCGGGCTCCGGTTTTATTGACGACGCTTTGCAGGGAGGCTGCCAATATTCGCTGGTTCTGATCCATACCCTGGGTGGACAGGCAGTCTAGTCTGGGGGCGGCGGCCGGCAGCTCGGGCAAAAAGTCGCTTTCCGGCCAGTCGATGGCGGCGAGATAAGCGTCCCGCCGTACGGCGCTGATGCCAAGGAATAGACCGGCAGTCAGGGCCGCGATCAGAATCAGCTCTACGCTCAGCAAATATAGATTGCGCCGTTTCTCGGTCATCTGTTTGAAAAGGGTCACCGGTCTGCTCCTTTCTGTTTGATAGAGACGGACATGGAGCGAAGCCCAAAACCGTAGCGGCGGAGGGAATCCTGGGGCGGCGGCCGTCCTGGGCGGGTTTCGGCCGGCTCCTAGGCTGGACGGCGGCTTGCACCGGGCTCGCCTTCTCCGGCTTCCTCCTTTATCCTGCTTTCCGGGTTCCGCTAAAATCGACTGCCAAGCAAGGAATGGCAAATTTGTTTGGAGAAAAATCATACAGGGCAAGGCGGAAAACTAGCCGCGCGGTCGAGCGGCTGACTACCGCCCGCCTGGGATGGCGACGCCGCCGGCCCAAACAAATTGCTGTTTCCCGACTTAGAGGACGACTAAATGCCCAGCAGGCGGCGGGCGTTTTCTGAGAGAATGGCCTCCCGCTGGTCGGGCGAGAGGGCCAGCCGGTCAAACCGGGCTAGCTCCTCGGCCTGGGTGGTCACCGGGTAATCGGTTCCGAAAAGGACCTTGTCGGTCCCATGTCCCAGAATGATCTCGGTCGCCCGTTCAGGGGACAGAAAGGCGATGGCGCTGGAGGTGTCGTAGTAAATCTCCGAATCCTTCAGGCAGCTTTCGGCTTCATCCCACTGTCGGTAGCCGCCCAGATGGGCGGCTACGACCTTGAGGCCGGGATAACGGTCCAGCACCCGGGCCAGCCGGATGGGGCGGGAGAAATCGTACCGCGCGTCTCCCATGTGCAGGCAGACCGGCAGATTGTGCTCCTCCAACCAGGCGTAAACCGGAAACATGCAGGGGTCGTCTATGTTAAACCGCTGCATGTCGGGATGGTATTTTACCCCCGAAAAGCCCAGCTCAGAAAACCTTTCCAGCCTGGAGAGCGGATCGTCCATAAGGGGGTGCAGGGCGCCGAAGCCGAAGGTATCGTCATCCAGCAGGCCGGAGAGCCAGCTGTTTATGGAGTCCACCTGGTCCGGCCGCACCGCCACGGCTAGCAGTACCCGCTTGTCCACGCCGGCCTGGCGGCAGCAGGCGGCCAGGTGCTGGTCGGTGCCCAGCGCGTCCAGCTGGAAGCCGTAGAAGTCCCCTACGTAGGCAACCCCTTTCAGGGCGATTTTATCGGGATAGATATGGGTGTGAAAATCAATGACCATAACGCGCCTTCTTTAATAAAAATATATATTATTATTATAAAAAAAGGGCGGGATAAAGTCAACCGGCCGGAAAGGCGCGTATTCGCCAAAAATTGCCCCCTTTCTTTTCTTGACTTTGGGGCCGTCTGTGGTATACTTTATGTTGCCTTATCCTGTTTTGAAAGGGGTGATACCGGTGGGAAAGGAGAATACCAAAACCATAACGACCAATAAAAAAGCCTTTCACGATTATTTCGTGGAGGAATCCCTGGAGGCCGGTATCGAGCTGTGCGGCACCGAGGTCAAATCCATCCGGCGGGGAGGCGTCAACTTGAAGGATGCCTGGTGCGCTGTGGAGGAGGGCCAGATGGTGATAAACGGCATGCACATCAGCCCCTACGAGCACGGCAATATTTTTAACCGGGAGCCTTCCCGCGTCCGCCGTCTGCTGCTGCACAAAAGGGAGATAATAAGGCTGTACGGCCTGGTAAAGCAGCAGGGACTGACCTTGATTCCCCTCTCGCTTTACTTCAAGGGGTCGCTGGTCAAGGTGCAGCTGGGGGTCTGCCGGGGTAAGAAGCTCTACGATAAGCGGGCCGATATGGCGGCCAAGGCGGCCAAACGGGATATGGAGCGGGCGATGAAGGAACGCAACCGTTAAAAAGGAATTTGGCGTTTTGTCCGAAAAAGCAGAAATGGGGGCGTAAAGGTTTCGACAGGGATCTTGCATCACGGGAAGCGAGCAGCGGTGCGGAACCGCTATAAAATCCGCGCTTTTAAAAGTAACTGACAACAATACTGTTGCTCTCGCGGCCTAATTAGGCCGCCGTCCAATCCGGGAGTACCGCGGCCCGGTGCGGGCGTCGTTTAGCGGTGAACGTGAGCCGGAGACCGCCTCTCCTCCGGCCATGACGGGGAGGCTACCGAGCCGGCGAGCCTGACGACGGGCGCGCCGCGTAAGGGAATTTAAAGCATCGTCTGCGCTCGGAGACGCCTGTGAGAATAGGTTTTTGGACAGGGGTTCGACTCCCCTCGCCTCCACCAAAAGAGAGCCAGGCGAACCAAACCACGATTTATTTCGTTGGGCCTGTGTTTGTTCTGGCAATGCCGCTACCTAAGCGGTAAAAAAGGCCACCTTAGTTTCTTAAAGAAGCTAAGGTGGCCTTTTTTGTATAAAAATGGGATAGCGGGTAACTTTACCGATCCCCCGCTACCCCCACCCGCATCAGGGTGGCCGGGAACGCTCTGCCCCGGCTACCTTGA
>JAAVYX010000265.1 GCA_022791355.1 Clostridiales bacterium
GGATGACCTGGGCGCTCCGTTCTCTCTGCCGGTCCTCTCGAAGAGCGCACTTACTCACCACCCGCAAGCGGGCGGTGGTACTGCCCGCGGCAGTCGTGCGCTCTCTGAGGGGCGGCCCGCCCGGGTGTCCCGTCCCTGCCCAGTATGGACAGGCCAGCAGACGCCAATGGCGGCTTGTACATCGGACAGAGCCGCGCCGATGCACTGGGGGTTTGGGGGCCGTCGGCTACCCACAAGCTGCGCCGGGTATATACCGTGGCATTGCTTGCTACTACTAGCAGTACCTGTAAACGAGGTTTGAATGTCATTAGGATTGGTGATATACTCTATTCGATAAATCAAGGATTTAAGGAGGGCAATAATGTGCAGAAAGCTATACTGAAAATACAAAAAATAGGAGCGCCGCCGGAGGGCTTTGAAGATGGCGGATGTTCGGAAGATGAAGATTTTCCCTCAGATGGACTCTGCGATTTGTGGGACGAATATCAAGATGCGGCGGATTCTATTACCCGGCCAGTTACATGGGAAGAGGCAGAAATCCTGATAAAATGTTGTCCCACAGATCATATGGCCGGAATTGAGTGGACAGTTTTACATTGCATTGAGAGTGTATTTTCCCCTGAAGCGATAGAGGACTTCCGAACCCTGATTGAGAAATGTAATTCGGACATGATGAAAAATATGCTGTTGGAACGGCTTCAGAATTATCTTAACAACAGGGAGTAACAAATTTAAAGCGTATCGGGGGATTTAATCTTTTGGGTGAAATCCCCCTTGACAAATGTTCTCCTGCGAAAACTTTTTTATCCCTCGCCTCTCAAACGGGCGGTTCTGATTTTCTAAAGCCGCAACAGAAAAAAGCCGGGTCATAACGCTACCCGGCTCTTTCCTACTATGAAGCAAAGGAGACGTATGTCATGCGGAAAATCGGTATTCTCTGTGCGAGCGGCGACGAGCTGGCTCCCTTTCTGTCCCACATGAAAGACCGCCGGGTTTCCGAGAAGGTCATGCTGCAAATTCATGGAGGAACAATCGGCGGCTGGGAAACGGCGGTTCTTTTCAGCGGCGTATGTAAGGTAAACGCCGCCATAGCGGCCCAGACGCTTATCGACGCTTACCAGGCGGACCGTCATCAACGCCAGCGGAATGGATACGTCCCTCAACTGTAAGCAAGCCGCTGAAATCGCAAAGAATGCGGTTTTGGATATCTTGGCGGCGCTCTAACGCGATATAAAAAACAGAGTCCGTCCCTTTAAAGGGACGGACTCTGTTTTTTTCGCAGCCGTCTTACCAAGGCCGGTCTTCGCATATCCGGTTCCAGGAATACCGGATATGCTTGCAGATGAGATACATCTGCCGCTCCTGAGTTTTGGAGGACCATTCGATATGGCCGCTAAAAAAGCATTCGCCGCCGTTGAGAATTTCCTCTCCAAATTCCAGCTTCCATTAACCGCTGTTGATCTTCCGCGCCAGCTCGTCGGGAGCAACATAAATCCTGCGGGTAAAAAGGCTTTTATAAAAGAGACGGTAGGTTCGGAATACGTAAACTGTTATAAATTCCTTCTCCACATCCGCAAACCGGACCTGGGCCTTGTCGGTCCGCAGCAGCTTTCCATACATATTTCCCGGGAAATCCGCGCCAACCCAGAAGCCGTCCTCGCCGAACTCCATAATCAAATCCCTGCCGTCAAAGTAGGCCCTGTCCGCAATGCAGTCGTGCAGGAATATCTGGGGATAGACGTCTTCAGCCGTATATTTCCACATAAAGGTCTCCTTATCCGGTTGATATGTATTCCGCAGGGGAATTTTTGGGGTTTAGCGGCGGGAGGCTTCGCGCCAAGCGACCCTTTATTCTTTCTCCATTCCCTGCTTACGAGGCGCGCCCTCTTCTTTTTCCTCATGACAAAAGAAGAGGGCTGGAGGCGCAAGGCTATGCCTGCGCCGGGATATAGCGCCGCCAGGCCGGTTATGGAAGGGACCGTATAGGCAAATCCGCCGCGAAGCCCCCCCGCTCGGCCGACAAACAAAGGAAAATCCGCCCCAAAGCCTTTCACCTGCAAAAAGCCATCGTCCCCAGGGGCGCCCCTACCCCCGACCCTTGCGATACCGCAAAAAATCCTCCAAAATCATAACGGCGGCCACCGCGTCCACCACATTTTTGCGTTTTTTTCCCCGGGTGTCGGTGTAATTTAAGGCCGTGTGGGCCGATACGGTAGTGCACCGCTCGTCCCACAGCTCCACCGGCAGGCCGGTGGCCGTCCGAATCAGCTCAGCCGTCTCGGCGCACTCCTGGGCCTTGAAGCCGGCGCTGCCGTCCATATTCTTAGGATACCCCACCACGATCATCTGGGCGGACAGCTCGGCCGCGTACCGCGCCAGCTCCTCCACCAGTTTGTTCCTGTCCCGCTGGTGGATCACCCCCTTGGGAAAGGCGAAGCCCTCTCCCGGGTCGCTGACCGCCACGCCGGTACGAGCGGCCCCCAGGTCAACAGACATGATAATCATTGCGCCTCTCCTATTCGTCAAAGTTCAGGGCGGCCAAATTTTCCTTGCGCCACCACTTCTGTCCCGCCAGGGTGGACATCCCCTCGTCCAGATGAGAAATGTCGTTTTCCAGCAGCACCCTACAGCCGCCGACTTCGTCTAGCTCCAAAACGCTCACACCGGTATTGTCGCACCAGGGCTCCTCGGCCAGCCGTTCGATAGGCCAGCCCTTGGCCCGGCATAACAGGTTGCGTATGGCGCAGCCGTGGGAAGCGACAGCCACGGTCCGTCCCGCCTCGGCCGCCGCAATTTCGGTCGCCGCCCGCCAGATACGGTCGAAAACCTGGGTCATGGCCTCGCCCCCCTCGGGAACAAAAAGATGGGGTTCCATATTCCACAGACGGGCGTCCTCCGGGTGGGTTATCGGAAATTCGGCCCAGGGCCGCCCCTCCATATACCCGCCGTGGATTTCGATAAGATCGGGGTGAATATGTACCGGCAGGCCGTGGTAACGGTTTACCGCCTCGGCCGTCAGCCGGGTGCGCTTTAGGGGACTGGCGTAAACCGCGTCCAGATGCACCTCTCGAAACCGTTCGGCCAGCCGTTCCAGCTGGGCCGCGCCCTTGTCGCTGATATCCGAATCGGTGTGACCGTGGAAAATGCGGTCGATGTTTCCCCTGGCCTCGCAGTGCCGGACGATATACAGGGTCGTGTTCATGAGCCCCTCCTTTTTGTATAGGACAAGCCAGCCAGAGTCTTTCCCTCTGGCTGGCCCTTTTCTTTTACCAGGGCTGGACCTTACCGGTCAGCTCGCTTACATTGGCAATGCCGTTATCGTCCAGATACTTTTCCAAACCGGACAGAATCTTGATACAGGCGTAAGGGTCGGAAAAGTTGGCCGCCCCTACCTGAACGGCCGTCGCGCCGGCCAGCAGCATCTCCACCGCGTCCTCCCATTTGGAAATACCGCCCATGCCCACCACCGGCGTCTTGACCCGTCTGGAAACCTCCCAGACCATACGGACGGCCACAGGGAAAACCGCCGGGCCGGACAGGCCGCCGGTATTGTTTTTGAGGATGGGCCGGCGGGTGCGCAGGTCGATGCGCATGCCGGTAATAGTGTTGATGAGGGAAATCGCGTCGGCCCCCTCGGCCTCCACGGCGGCGGCGATGTCCCCAATATTCGTGACGTTGGGGGAAAGCTTGACCATCAGGGGCTTTTTGCAGACCCGCCGGACCCCTCTGGTCACGGCGGCGGCCGCGTCGCAGGAGGTGCCGAAGGCCGCGCCCCCGTGCTTTACGTTGGGGCAGGAGATGTTCATCTCGACCATATCGGCCTCGGTGTCGCTCAGTTTCTCGGCCACGGCGGCATAGTCCTCGGGGGTGTTGCCGGCGATGTTGGCGATGACCCGGGTTCCCTGCTTTTTCAGCCAGGGAATCTCGTGTTTGATTACGAAGTCGATGCCCGGGTTCTGAAGTCCTACGCTGTTGATCATACCCGACGGGGTCTCGGCGATACGGGGCGTATCGTTGCCCAGCCGGGGCTGTAGGGTCGTGCCCTTGCAGGAGATGCCGCCCAGATTGTTCAAAGCGAAAAGCTCGGAATACTCCCGGCCAAAGCCAAAGGTGCCAGAGGCGGCGATAACGGGATTGGCAAACTCCACCCCGGCGATAGAAACCTTCATATTCGCCATTACCAGATTACCTCCTTCGCATTGATAACCGGACCGTACCGGCAAACCTGGGCGTGACGGATGGTATCGGGATCCTTGGGATCGCCCACCTTGCAGACGCAGCAGACGCAGGCGCCGATGCCGCAGCCCATACGCTGCTCCAAGGAAACCTGACACTTAATCCCCCGGCCGACGGTCATATCCGCCACTGCCTTGAGCATGGGGGTAGGGCCGCAGGCGCAGACAAGGTCGCAGGGACCCTCCTCCAGCCGCCGGGACAGCAGGTCGGTGACCAGGCCGTGATGTCCCAGGGAGCCATCGTCGGTAGCAGTATAAACCTTGCGGCAGATCTTCTCAAAGTCCTCCAGCAGGATGGCGGCGTCCGCCGTGCGATAGCCCAGAATGGCGTCGGCCTGTCCGCCGCAGAGGGCGGCGGTCCCCAGCAGGGGCGGCGTGCCGATGCCCCCGCCTACAAAAACAGGATTCTGCGCCCCCTTCACCGAGAAGCCGTGACCCAAGGGCCCCAGCAGGTCGAGAACCTGGCCGGGCTTTACGCCGGACAGCCAGGCCGTACCCTCGCCCCTTACCTGATAGACCATGCGGAGAATGTTTTTCTCCTTATCAAAACCGCAGACCGATATGGGGCGGCGCAGGGGTTTGCCGTCGCAGAGAATCTGGTAGAATTGGCCCGCGCCGGTCTGTTCGACCTGCGGGGTCTCCAGACGGATATCGAAAAAGCCGGGGGCGATTTCGACGTTGGAAAGCACCGGGGACAGGTATTTTGTGTATCCCAAAGGGCTCATCCTTTCTTTTTTATTTTTTTGGATCGTGTATTTATGATGCTTCTTTTTATGATTGGGTGGGGTTATTGTTTTTTATGAGGCTAGGGAGAGATTTTGCACGAATGTTATTTAGCTTAGTGTGAGGTTGTGCGGCAGATTTCTTTTTTGGATTAGTGAGAGGTTTCGCGCCAGATTTGCTTTTCTTATTTCTCCATTACCGTATCGCACGGCGCGACCCATTCTTTTGTAACGCGACAAAAGAATGGGGAGAAAAGCGCGCCAGAAGGAAACCCTTTCGACGGGTTTCCCTCTGGACACCCTTCCCGGCCGACACAGAGGACTCTGCCCTCTGGACTCCCGCCCTACGGGGTCCCTCCCTGTTACCTTTTCCCTTTACTCCACTCTCTTCCCCTCAGCCGCAGGCTGCTGACTTAACGCTTCCCGCCGGCTGCTGCTAACAGGTTCTTCCCATTCCTAGTCGGTCTCTGCTCCCATCCGCTCCCGTAGCTATGAACCAGATCCCTTATAACTTTGTTGACAACTTTCTGCTTTCCTTTATTTCCCTGCTTCCCACTTACTTCCCAATTATGCTATCGGTCAGAACCCGCTATCGGCGGATAAGTGAAACGTAGCCAGCTAAAGCTTACATCAGTGCCGGCGGGAGGCAATCGGAAGCAATCGGAGGGACGCGGTCCCGTAGGTGGCGTCAGCGGCGCAGCCCTGGAGGTGGCCGCGGGCCCTTGCGCTTTTCTCCCCCTTCTTTTTTCGCGTCACAAAAGATGGGGTCTAGAGGCGCTTTAGCGCCGCCACGCCAGACGCTACTAGATCAGGTTTTGGAGTATTGAGAAAAGGATACCTGGCGCGAAACCTCGCACTTAACTAAACAATAAAGCAAATCTGGCGCGATACCTCTTTCCCGCCAAACATAGTAAAGATTTCTGCCACGAGACCTCCCACTCGACTAAAAAGCAAAGGAAATCTGATACAAAAGCTCCATCCCACCCAAAAACAAAAAAGTAAATGGAAGCAAATCTTCTTAGGCTCGAAATACCCCCACCGCGCATAAAATCATAAGCTGAAATCTAACCATTTAAACGATAAGAAACGCGCAAGCGTAAAAAAATCCAAAGAAAGGAAAGATACCGGGCCGCAGGCACGGTATCCTATGGCGACTGCTATGGCTCCTGTCAAACGCCCTGTAAAGTCCGCCCGGCGGACAGCATTGGACGCGCTCTGCCGGGTGAGCGTGGGAGAGGGCTACTCCAACCTGGTGCTGGACGCGGCCTTGAAGGAAGCCGGCCTCTCTCCGGCCGACAACGGCCTGGCCGCCGCCCTCTTCTACGGGACGCTGGAACGGCGGATTACGCTGGATTATTATTTGAAAGACCTTGCTAAGGGCCGGATTTCTCCCTATGTGCGGGAGGCCCTGCGCATGGGACTTTACCAGATTTTGTATATGGACAAGATCCCCGACGCGGCTGCTGTCAGCGAGACGGTGGAGCTGGTCAAGCATTCTAGGGAAAGCCGGGCGGCTGGCCTGTGCAACGCGGTTCTTCGCGGCGCCCTGAGGCGGCGGGAAGAACTGTCGCCGCCGCAGGGGCACGGGCTGGAGGCGCTAAGCGTCCGGTACGCCTGTCCCGCCTGGCTGGTCCAAAACCTGATAGGCGACTATGGTCTCGCCTTTGCCACAGACTTTTTGGAGGACGCGCTGCAGCCCCCGCCGGTCTACATACGGGTCAACACCCTGCGGATTTCGCCGAAGGAGCTGGTCGAGCGTCTGCGGCAGGCGGGACTGCGGGCGGAGGCTGGGCCGGAGGGAGCGAGTCCGGAGAAAGCTGGTTCGGTGCAAGTTGATCCGGCGGGAATGGGGCCGGCGGGCGCCGGTCTGCTGGAGGGCTGTATTCGTATGGACGGAGCGGGGGCTGTGGAGAAAAATCCCCTCTACCTTTCCGGCCTTTTCCATGTGCAGGACGCGGCTTCCCAGTATTGCGCCGCCCTGCTGGACCCCCGCCCGGGGGAGCGAGCGCTGGACCTCTGCGCCGCGCCGGGGGGCAAGAGCTTCACCTTGGCCCAGCGTATGGAGGATAGGGGTATGCTGGTTTCCTGCGACCTGCACGAGCAGCGGGTGGGCCTGATCCGCAAGGGGGCTGGGCGGCTGGGGATCACCTGCTTGTCCCCCCGGCAAAACGACGGCGCGGCCTATAACCCCGGACTGCTGGAAGGGGCGGCCGGCGGCTTTGACAAGGTGCTCTGCGACGTGCCTTGCTCGGGTTTTGGTATAATTCGGCGCAAGCCGGACGTAAAATATAAGGAGCCGGACAGCCTCAAGGCCCTGCCGGCCCTCCAGCTGGCCATCCTGGAAAACGGGAGCCGGTATGTGGGGCCGGGCGGGCGGCTGGTTTACTCCACCTGTACCCTGCGACGGGCCGAGAATCAAAAGGTCTGCGCGCGATTTTTAAAGGCCCATCCCGAATTTGTCCTAGAGGAGCGGGCGGGATTCCGGTCGGCTCTGGCCGACGATCCCCCAGGCTTTTACACCTTTACCCCGGCCTCCCACGGGTCGGACGGCTTTTTTGCCGCCGTCTTTCGACGGGCGGCGTTTCCCAAAGGGGGCGCATGATGGAAAATAAAAAGGACGTCAAATCCATGCTGCCGCAGGAGCTGGAGCAGGTCGTGCAGGAGCTGGGTCAGCCCCGCTTCCGGGCGGGTCAAATTTTCAAATGGCTCCAGTCTGGCGTCACGGATTTTGAGAAAATGAGCAACCTGCCAAAAGGTTTTCGGCAAAATTTGGGCAATAATTTCTATATAGCCGACGTAATTTTAAAAAAAAGGCTTGAATCTACCCTGGATGATACTGTAAAATATCTATATATGCTTCATGATGGGCAGTATGTGGAATCGGTGCTCATGCATTATAAGCACGGGTATACCGTCTGCGTCTCCACCCAGGTGGGCTGCCGGATGGGCTGCAGCTTCTGCGCCTCCGGTCTGGACGGCCTGGCCCGCAACCTGACCGCCTCGGAAATTCTCAGCCAGGTCATGGCCGCCGAGCGGGACAAGGGGGTCCGGGTCTCCAATGTGGTGCTCATGGGCATGGGGGAGCCGCTGGACAATTTTGACAACACAGTCCGTTTTTTGGACCTTGTTTCCCATCCCGATGGGATGAACATCGGTCTGCGGCATATCTCCCTCTCCACCTCGGGGGTGGTGCCCGGCATCTATAAGCTTATGGAGCTGCGCAAACCCATCACCCTGTCGGTCTCCCTCCACGCCCCCAACGACCAAATCCGCAGCCGGATGATGCGGGTCAACCGCAAGTGGAATGTGGAGACCTTGCTGAAGGCCTGCCGGGATTATATCGCGGCCGACGGGCGGCGCATCTCCTTCGAATACGCCGTGGTGGAAGGGGTCAACGACTCGGACGCCTGCGCCAGGGAGCTGGCCGCCCGGCTGAAGGGTATGCTCTGCCACGTCAACCTGATCCCCGCCAACCCTGTGGCCGAAAACGGCTACAGGCGGCCCAACGCCGCCCGGGTGGCCCGGTTCGCCGAACTGCTGAACCGGGAGGGGGTCAACACCACCGTCCGCCGGACCCTGGGGGCCGACATCAACGCCTCCTGCGGCCAGCTGCGCAGGCAGCAGGCCCGGGAAGGGGAGGCGTGATCGCGCCGGCGGCTCACGCTTTTCAAGGGTCTGCTGTATAGCGGCCGGCCGTTATACAGCGGGATCGGCGGAGGCCCTTATCATCTATCCCTTTTGCAAAAGGAGGTATTCGCGTGAAGATCGTTTCCAAATCCGACGTGGGGCGGGTCCGCCGTTCCAACCAGGATTCCTACGCGGCCGGCGAGCTGCCGGGCGGCGTGAGCTGGGCGGTGGTCTGCGACGGTATGGGCGGGGCCAACGGCGGCAATATCGCGAGTGCCACCGCTGTGAAGATGATATCCGAGACCATTTCCTCCTCCTATCGGGAGGGAATGGGGGCCAATTCCATCCGCACCATGCTCCAGTCGGCGGTTTACGCCGCCAACGTCTCCATATTCGATATGGCCAAATCGGTGGAGTCTTTGGCCGGTATGGGCACCACTGTGGTGGCTGCCGTGCTGTCGGGAGACTGCGCTCACATCGTCCATGCGGGAGACAGCCGGGCCTACCGCATCCGCGGGGAGGAGATCACCCAGATCACCAAGGATCACTCCATCGTGCAGAATATGGTGGAGAGCGGCCAGCTCACGGCCGACGAGGCCCGGTATCATCCCCGGAAAAACGTCATCACCCGGGCGCTGGGAGTGGAGGAAACCCTGGAGGTGGAGTATGACGAGATCGAGCTGGCAGGCGAGGACGTGCTGCTTATCTGCACCGACGGGCTGACCAATTACCTGGATACCGAGGATATTTTACAAATCATTCGGGAGCACAGCTTTTACGATTATCCCGAAACCATGATCGCCCAGGCTAACGAAAACGGCGGCGGGGACAATATCACCGTTGTGGTCATAACCCAGTAGACGGGATGGAGTATTTTTTCTTATTTGGCTGAGATAGAGGTTTCGCGCCAGGTATCCTTTTCTTGTTTCTCCAGAACTTAGTCTAATAGCGCGACATACTTTTCTTCATGTGAAGAAAAGTATGCAAAAGACACACCAGAGGGAAACCCTTTCGACCGGGTTTCCCTCTGGACACCCTTCCTGAACGACACAGAGGGCTCCGCCCTACGGACTCCCGCCCTACGGGGTACCTCCCTATACATTTTCCCTTAACTCTACTTTCTTCCCCTCAGCCGCAGGCTGCTGACTTATCGCTTCCCGCTAGTAGCTCCAAGACAAGTACTCCCCATTCCTAGTCGGCCTCTTCTGTCATCTACTCTCGTAGCTATGAAC
>JAAVYX010000266.1 GCA_022791355.1 Clostridiales bacterium
CGACACAGAGGGCTCTGCCCTCTGGACTCCCGCCCTACGGGGTACCTCCCTACACATCTATCCTTAACTATCATCTCTTCCCCTCAGCCGCAGGCTGCTAACTGAACGCTTCCCGCAATGTAGCTGCAAGACTGGTTCTCCCCATTCCTAGCCGGCCTCTTCTATCATCCGCTCTCGTAGCTATGAACCGGGCCCGTTATAACTTTGTTGATTACCCTCTGCTTTTCTTTACTTCTCTGCCTCCCACTTACTTCCCGGTAAAGCTAACGGTTACATCCTAACTATCGGCGGATAAGTGAAACGTACCCAACTAAAGCTCTCATCTGTGTCGGCGGGAGTGCGCTTATAGACCAAGTTCCTGTTACATCCCGCCGGGCTGCTGAGAGCTTTCCAAGTTCCTGACCAAAAATAGGAACGATTTTTGGGCTTCCCAGCTTAAAGAGAGGCACGATTTCCTGCATACCTCGTAGGCTGCGTTGCCGGCGGGGGCCACGGGGGTAAGACCCCCGTGCGCGTTTTTCTCCCCCTTCTTTTGTCGCGTGACAAAAGAAGGGGTCTAGAGGCGCTTTAGCGCCGGGACGCCAGGCGCTACTAGATCAGGTATTGGAGTAATAAGAAAAGGATATCTGGCGCGAAACCTCCCTCCCAGCTATAACAAATAAAAGGAAATCTAACGCGAAACCTCCCAACTTACAAATATAAAAGTATAGAGGAAAATTTAAAGCGAAATCTCCAACTCGGCTAAAGAAAGAAAAAGCATTCTAACAGGAATCCTCCGGCCTGAAAATAATATACATTTTGCGGCAATCCTCTAAAATGTACTGCAAAGAAACGAAATAATCCATATTCTGGGCTGAAAGAAACCTGTGCGGAACGGCGGAAACGAGGAGGGACGGGCGTGAAAAAAGAAGCGCTGCGGCTGGAGCGGGTGACCGTCGAGGAGGACGGCGGCCTGCTGCTGGACAATTTCAGCCTTCATGTGTTTGAGGGGGAAATATTCGGTCTGGTCTGCTTTAACTTTCACGGACAGGATGCCCTGCTGCATCTGCTCCAACGCAATGGACCCCTGCACTACGGCTTTGTTTATTTGCGGGAAAAGCTGGTCAACGCCTATGGCAAAAGCGACCTTTCCTACAACCGGGTGCTTTTTATCGACGGCTCCGGCTGCTTGGCCGACAGTCTTACAGTGGCCGAAAACATTTTTGTACTGCGGGGCGGTTTCAAAAAACGGATGGTGAACGGCCGGACGCTGGAGCGGCAGGCGAAGGCCCTTTCCGAAGAAACCGGCATCCCGGCCGACCCCGCCCGATACGCAGGAGAGCTGACCTTTTACGAACGCTGCTGCGTCTCCCTGCTCAAGGCCTATGCCACCGGCTCTCGTCTGGTGGTGGTGCGGGATGTCAGTCAATTTCTGAACCCGGCCGACCTGCGGGCCTTTCAACGGCTGATGCGCCGGCTGGCCGGCTTGGGCGTCAGCTTTTTGTACCTGTGCAGCCGGTATGAGGAGATACAGGACTGCTGCGACCGCGCGGCCATTATGGAGGACGGGCGTATCCGCAAAACCCTGGACCGGGCCCGCCTGCGGGATCGGTCCATCCTGGCCTATCAAGCGCCCTTTGACCGCCGGCTTACCGAGCTGAAGCCAAGCCGCCGGTCCAAGGAGGAGGGGGAGGAGCAGGACAAAAACTGTATTCTCCGCTTTCGAAAGGTATGCGGCAGCCGCATACGAGACGCCTCTTTTTCTCTGGCCGAAGGGGAAAGCCTGGTTTTGCAGGACAGCGACGTAACGGTTTTGCAGGAGCTGCTTTCCCTGCTGCTGGGAGAGGTAAAGCCGGTGTCGGGAGACATTCTGTTCGACCGGGCGCCCTTACAAAGCGGCGCCCGGTCCCGAAAGGATATCGCCTTTATCGCGGAGAATCCCGCCGCGTCCATGATTTGGCCCCATTTAAGCGTACTGGACAATCTGTGCTTTACGGCCGATCACAAGCTGCCGGCCATCTGGCGCAGCCGGCGCATTCGGGAAAGCGTGAAAAGGGAGTACGCCGCCCGGTTTGACCCCGCCTGCTTTGGGTCCGACGTGATGGAGCTTCCGGTGCGCACCCGCATCGATATCGTCTATCAGCGTATTCTGCTGCAAAGGCCCCGGCTGGTAGTCTGTGTGCAGCCCTTCGCCCAGACCGATTTGTATCTGCGTGGGCATGTGCTCTCTTGGCTCAACCGCATCCGGGCAGAGGATATCTCCCTGCTGATTCTCACGGTCAACCGTTTGTCGGCCCTACACGCCGCCGACCGGCTGCTTATCGCCGAGCATGGCCGGATGCAAGTGGAGCTGTCCAGGGAGGCCCTAGAAAAGGAATTGGAGAAGGACAGGACGCCGGATTGGTAACCGGCGTCCTTTTCCTTTGCATATGTCTGTCTCCTGGGCTCAAACGTTTTCACGGTATAAACCCGCGCAGGCCGCGTTGTCTTCGCTGCCGGCCGAAAAAGACTTACTGCTGGCGGTTCTCCCCTTGAGGCGGATGGGCTTTCGTCCCCGCAAGGCCGAAGGCCCCCAGCCGCGAACAAAAATGAGCAAGCCGCCAGTAAGCGGTTCGGCAGGAACGACCCGCCAAATCCGGCAACATTGCCGATTCCCTGATAGCTCCCCGATAACTCCCGTTTTGGCCGCCGGCGCGGGCGAATATTGCGTGTGTGAACCCTTGTCAATCGAAATCATCTTTCCGTTATATAGCACAAATCTGGCTTGTCTGATTCGTGCAATATGTTTCGGATGCCGAAAAATTCAAAAAAATGGTCCCTGTATTACAAAAAATGGCCTCTTTTTCCTGATTTATCCGAATGCTATACTATTCTTGTAAGCAAAATCCATGTTAGGGAAGGACGGTGGGATGCATGTCCGAATATATCGTTGAGATGGAACATATAGTCAAGGAGTTTCCGGGCGTAAAAGCACTCGACGATGTTTCGTTTAACCTCAAGGCCGGCGAAGTTATGGCGCTGCTTGGGGAAAACGGCGCGGGTAAATCCACGCTGGTTAAGATCCTCAGCGGCGTGTACACCCGCACCAGCGGTACGGTGACGGTCTTCGGCCAGCCGGTGGGGGACGTAACCCCCAAGAAGGCCCAGGAAATGGGCGTTTCCATTATCCATCAGGAGCTGAACATGTGTCAGCATTTGACAGTGGCTGAAAACATCTTCCTAGGCCGGGAGGTCACCAAAAGCGGCGTGCTTTCCGAGCGGGAGATGAATCGCCGGGCAGCCGAGATCCTGGGAAAGCTGAACATCGATATCAAGCCCACCGAGGTGGTGGGAAACCTGGCCGTTTCCAAGCAGCAGATGGTGGAAATCGCCAAGGCCCTCTCCTTCAACGCCAAGGTGCTGATTATGGACGAACCTACGTCGGCCTTGACCTCCAAGGAAATCGACGATTTGTTCAAGCTCATCCGGCAGATCAAGGCCGACGGCTGCGGCATCGTATACATATCCCACAGGCTGGAGGAATTGCAGCATATTGTGGACCGGGTCACCATCATGCGGGATGGAAAATATATCACCTCCGGCAATTTCGCCGACTTTACCATGGACCAGATCATAGCCAATATGGTGGGTCGGGAGATCAAAGAAAAGTTCCCCCATGTGGAGTGTGAAAAGGGCCGGGAGATCCTCAGTATCGAGCATCTGAACGCCGGCCGTATGGTGCGGGACGTAAGCTTTAAGGTGTACGAGGGCGAGATCGTCGGCATCGCCGGTCTCATGGGCGCCGGCCGCACCGAGACCACCCGGGCCATCTTCGGCGTGGATAAAAAGGAATCGGGCGAGGTGGTGCTGGATGGGAAGAAAACCCATATCCGCCGTCCGGCCGACGCTATCAAGGCCGGTATCGTGCTGGCGCCGGAGGACCGGAAAAAGGACGGTCTCTGCACCAAGCTGAGCATCCGGGAAAACATCGCGCTGCCCAATCTGGATATTCTCTGCCGGAAGTGGTTCGGCGTTGTCCGGCGAAAGCAGGAACGGGACATGGTGGATAAGGCCGTAAAGGATTTGACCATCAAGCTCCCCAACGCGGAGGTGGACGCCAACAGCCTTTCCGGCGGCAACCAGCAGAAGGTGGTTGTGGGCAAATGGCTGGCCAGAAATTCCAGAGTCGTTATTTTCGACGAGCCCACCCGAGGCATCGACGTGGCCGCCAAGGTGGAAATCTACCACCTGATGAACCAATTAAAGGAGCAGGGCATCGGCGTGGTGTTCGTCTCCTCCGAAATGCCGGAGGTTATGGGCGTGGCCGACCGGATCATCGTCATGTGCGACGGAAAGATCACCGGCGAGGTTTACGCCAAAGAAACCTCTCAAGAAGAAATTCTGGAATACGCTACTCGGTTCGACAGTAAAATCGAGAGCAAAATTTCGTAAGGAGGGCGATGGCTGCCATGTTAAAAAGATTTTTCACCCGGCGCGGCATGGGTCAGGTCATAACGGTTACCGTGGGCTTGGTTATCCTCTGCGTCGTCTTCAGCTTTATGAACGGGAACTTCCTCAGTCCCATGAACACCTCCAATCTGTTGCGGCAGATAGTTCCCTTCCTGATTGTGGGTATCGGCCAATCCTATGTGCTGATCACCGGCAATATCGATTTGTCCATCGGCTCGGTGCTGGGCATGAGCTGTATGATATCGGCCACCCTGATGACCAAGGGCATCAACCCGTGGGTCGCGGTGCTGATCACCTTTGTATGCTGTATCGCGGTAGGCTTTATCAACGGCGAGCTGGTAGCCCGCTGTAAGCTGCCTCCCTTTATCGCTACCCTGGGCACCATGACGGTGGCCCGCGGCATCGCCCAGATCGCCAACGGCAACTATAACACCGG
This sequence comes from Clostridiales bacterium, assembly GCA_022791355.1. Classification (GTDB taxonomy): domain Bacteria; phylum Bacillota; class Clostridia; order Oscillospirales; family Acutalibacteraceae; genus Howiella. The sequence goes on from JAAVYX010000266.1 coordinate 4,865, forward strand.
CGATATCGGCACCAAGGTCAACGCCGACCTCTTCCGGGATATTTTCTACCGCGGCTCTTTGTTCAGCATCGGCAAGTTCAGCTTCTACCATATTATCTGGATCACCATCCTGCTTTGGGTCGTCTTCAACTTCATTCTGAATAAGACCAAGCTGGGCCGTCATATTTACGCCGTGGGCAGTAACGTGGAGGCCGCCAAGCTTTCGGGCGTCAACGTGATCTCCACCACCACCAAGGCTTACATTGTGGCCGCTATCTGCGCCTGTATCGCCGGTCTTTACACCTGCGCCACCACCGGAAACGGCACCATGGACGCGGGTAATACCTACGAGCTGTACGCGGTAGCCGCTTCGGTTATCGGCGGCGTTTCCACCTTGGGCGGCCAGGGCCTGCTGTTGGGTACGGTCATCGGCGCGGCCATCTGGGGCGTGCTTCAGAACGGCCTGCAGTTTGCCGGCGCGCCGGTCGCCCTGCGGAATATCATCATCGGCATCATCGTTGTGCTGGCCGTCCTCATGGATGTGGTCGTGCGCAGCGGCAAATTCTCCTTCAAGCGCAATAAGAAGGCTGCGCCGCCGCCCACAGGCGGACCCGCCAGCGGGGGACAGGCGTCCAAGCAAAGCCATACCCCGTAAAATCCTGTTTCTATCGTAACCAAGGCTTGGATAAGCCTTTCAATTAAACATTAAACAATTTAGGAGGAAGAATCATGAAAAAAGCGTTAGCATTGGCACTTGCGGCGGTTATGACCACTGCTTTCCTGACGTCCTGCGGGGACAGCGGCGATACCGGATCCGACGGCTCTAAGGGTGGCGACGCCGCCAAGGCCTCCAAGGTCTACCTGATCACCATGGACCAGATGGACCAGCACTGGGTGAACGTCGACAAGGGCTGTAAGCAGGCCGTTGACGAGCTCAAGGGCAAGGGGACCAACATCGAGTATAAGTGGTCGGCTCCCGATAAGAAGGAAGACGCCAAGCAGATCGAGTGCGTCAACAACGCCGTGGCCGACGGCGCGGACATCATCCTGGTCGCCGCCAACGGACCCGACGCCATCACCGATTCCCTCAAGGAAGCCACTAAGGCCGGCGTGAAGATCATCTACGTCGACTCTGCCGCCAACTACGAGGGTATCCAGACCCTGGCTACCGACAACAAGGCCGCCGGCAAAACGGCTGGCGAGCAGATGCTCCAGGCCCTGAAGGATAAGAACGTTACCAGCGGCAACATCGGTATCATAACGGTCAACGCCGCTACCGCTTCTACCGTGGCCCGCGTCGAGGGCTTCCGTTCCGCTTTTGAGGGCACCCAGTTTACCCTGAGCGAGGATCAGTATGCCGAGGGCGACCCCGTTAAGGCCAAGGAGTTCGCCACCAACTTCCTGTCCCAGAACTATGTGGGCCTCTTCGGTTCCAACGAGGGTACCACCGTGGGTGTGGGCAACGCCATCGACGAGAAGAACAGCGAGGCCGTAGGCGTGGGCTTCGATAAGTCCGACTCGGTCCTGACCCTGATCAACAAGGGCGCTCTGCTATGCACCATGGCTCAGAATCCCGATAAGATGGGCTACGAAGGCATGATGACCGCCGCCAAGGTCCTGAAGGGCGAAACCATCACCGAGAAGAATATCGACACCGGCGTTACCGTTCTCAATAAGGACAACGCCAATTCCTAATCGGATTCGCTCATGGATCAGTTTCCTTTCCCAAAAATCCCCCGGGCTTAAAGCCCGGGGGATTTTTATCTTGCAGGCGGTTTCTGTTCCCTGCAAACTCCCTGTCCTGCTTTATTCACCCGAAGGAGCGGGGGCCTCCTCGCCGAAGGGAAGGGGCTGGCCCAGTACGGGCTGGCCATCGCTCCAGTTCACCCGCTGGATACAGGCCGTCCGACCGGCCCAGCCGGAGCCGGACACTGGATTGGCGTGATAGACCATCCAGTCCTCCCGTCCGTCGGGGGAGGAGGTGAAGGAGCAGTGGCCGGGACCGAATACCCGGTCGCTTTTGGAGAAAAAGGGCTTGTCGGACTTTTTCCAGCAGGCCGGGTCCAACGGGTCCCCGCCCAGGAATGTAAGCAGACCCAGGCAGTAGTCGTCCGACCAGCTGCCGCTGGCCGAGTAGGCCAAGAAGGTTTTCCCATCCCGCTGCAGGACGGCCGGCCCCTCGTTGATTTTGGGATCGCCGCCCCGCAGCTCCCAGTCGTACTCCGGCTTGGATAGCCGCACCCGGGGACCGCATAGAGCGTAGGGCGCAGACATGGGGGCGATGTAGATATCCTGGGCGATATTTTCATACCCTGCCCAGCCCGACCAGATAAAATAGAGCCGGCCGTCCAATTGCAGGATGGTACCGTCAATGGCCCAGTGGTCCCCGCCGTCGGCCAGCTTGGATTTGAGGGTAAAGGGCTTTTGCGGGTCGGTTTCGTCCCCCTCCAAACAGTACATGCGGTGATGGACGTTGTCGCCGTCGTCGGCGGCCACGTAGACGTACCATCGGCCGTCCAGATAGTGCAGCTCGGGCGCCCATAGCTCCTGGGAGTAAGCCCGTCCCTCGGGCGGCTGATAAACCGGGACGCCCTGCGCCTTACCCAGCTGGGTCAGACTGTCCAGCTTGGCGACAAAAACGGTGCGGCCGGGGCCGGAATAGCAGTAGTAATAGAAGCCGCCGCGGCGGACGACCCAGGGATCGTTGCCCCAGGGGGCGACGGGATTACAGTAAGTTTTCAGCATAGAGAAACCTCCTTTGCTTTTTATATATTATAGCTTTGATTTTGGGAGAAGCCAAGATGGGATTTTTATTTAATCGATTAGAGTTCTGATTATATCGGCGGGCTGTTTGATTTGAAAATAGTAACAGATATCGTAGAAATGCTTCATACTGAAGCCGGCGGGTACCTGCTTGTTTTCCAAAGCGATAATATAAGGCAAAGGGATTTTGGCGGCCTCCGCCAGTTCCAGCTGGGACAGGCCCGTTTTTACGCGGAGATTTTTGACGTTTTGGAAGAGATATTGGCATTGTTTTTGCGCATACTCGTCATGGGATTCTACGGATTCCTGAAAGTGTTTCATGTTTTATCACCTCAAAATATTACTTTGTATTTCCCACATCGGCGCTTGATTGGCTGGACTGTTTGCCTAAATGATCCTTCAATACTAAATTGATGTATTGCGAAAGAGAGCGATCATACTGGTCCGCTAAAATTTTGCTTTCCTCAATCGTTTCTTCATCCAAAGTCAAACTGACTCTTTTCTTTAATGGTTTCATCTTCAACACCTCATGTCTTTACAATACCATAAGATGATAGATTGCGACGGATTTGCACATAAAGTAGTACAAAATAATATCTAAATATCGGATAATATAGCAAATATAAAAGCAGTGTATATTTACAAAGAATCCTGTAGCCGGGTCTCTGTTTTGATGATGTGAAAAATAGGATATAAATATCTATAACGATTTGGGACAGCCTTTTCAGGCTGTCCCTTTTCTATTCGTTACAAAATAATAAGCTGAGACGTTAATCTCAGCTTTTAAAAACCGTTACATTTTTACTGGCCCCTTGCTCTTATATTCAGCTTTAGGTTTCCTCTATGGGTGAAACCAGATAGGGATAAAAATATAAAAAATTTTTTCTTTCATATCGCACGAATTTTAATAATACTTTTTCGTATTTCGCATGATTTTATTGATTTTTTCTATAAAATCGCATATAATAAAATAACGCAAAGAAAAGGAGGATTTAGCCATGGTTGTTACCGCAACAGAATTTAAAGCTAATTTCGGAAAGTATCTTGAATTAATTACTAAGGAAGATATCTTTATTACTCGTAATGGAAAAACGGTTGCTAAAGTTGTAAATCCACA
>JAAVYX010000267.1 GCA_022791355.1 Clostridiales bacterium
CTTAAAAGGCCTGCTGGACCCCGGTATTCTGTCGGTAGGGGTTTTTGTAAACGCGACGCCGGAAGAGATAACCGGCCTGGCCCGGGATAGGGTGATCGACCTTATCCAGCTCCACGGCGGGGAGGATGAGGAGACCGTCCGGCGGGTAAAGGCCGCGACCGGCCTGCCGGTTATCAAGGCGGTGCGGGTCGCCTCGGCCGCCGACGTGACCCGATGGCGGGCTTCCGCCGCCGACTTTTTGCTGCTGGACAATGGAGCGGGGGGTACCGGCCGGGTCTTCGACTGGTCCCTGCTGCCCCCGCTGGACCGGCCCTGGTTTTTGGCCGGGGGCCTGCGTGAAGACAATATTCCCGCGGCCCTGTCCCTCTCGCCTTACTGTTTGGATATATCCAGCGGGGCGGAGACCGGCGGGGTCAAGGATAAAGATAAAATCAAACGCTTGGTGGAAATGATACGAAAGGGGTAATCTTATGTCCAAAGGACGTTTTGGCATCCACGGGGGACAGTACATACCCGAAACCCTGATGAACGCCGTAACCGACCTGGAAGAGGCCTACAACCATTACAAAAACGACCCGGATTTCAACCGGGAGCTGACCGGCCTGCTCAACACCTACGCCGGCCGTCCCTCCCTGCTTTACTATGCCGGCCGTATGACAAAGGACCTGGGCGGGGCCAAAATCTATTTGAAGCGGGAGGACCTGAACCACACCGGTTCCCATAAGATCAACAACGTCTTGGGCCAGGTTTTGCTGGCCAAAAAGATGGGCAAGACCCGGGTTATCGCCGAGACCGGCGCGGGCCAGCACGGGGTGGCCACCGCCACCGCCGCCGCCTTAATGGACATGGAGTGCGAAATCTTCATGGGAAAGGAGGACACCGAGCGGCAGGCCCTCAACGTCTACCGTATGCGGCTGTTGGGGGCCAAGGTCCACGCCGTTAACGGCGGCACGGCAACCCTGAAGGACGCGGTCAGCGAGACCATGCGGGAGTGGACCCGCCGCATCGACGACACCCATTACGTTTTGGGCTCGGTCATGGGCCCCCACCCCTTTCCCACCATCGTGCGGGACTTTCAGGCCGTCATCTCCCGGGAGATTAAAGAGCAGCTTTTGGCCGCCGAGGGCCGTCTGCCCGACGCGGTGATCGCCTGCGTGGGGGGCGGCTCCAACGCTATCGGCGCCTTCTACCACTTCATCCCCGAAAAGGGGGTGCGGCTCATCGGCTGCGAGGCGGCCGGCCGGGGGATCGACACCTTTGAGACGGCGGCCACCATCTCCACCGGCTCCTTGGGTATCTTCCACGGCATGAAGTCCTACTTCTGCCAGAACGAGTACGGCCAGATCGCCCCGGTTTACTCCATCTCGGCCGGGCTGGATTACCCCGGCGTGGGACCGGAGCACGCCGACCTGCACGACAGCGGCCGGGCCGAATACGTGGCCGTCACCGACGACCAGGCGGTGGAGGCCTTCGAGTACCTCTCCCGCATCGAGGGTATCATCCCGGCCATCGAGAGCGCCCACGCCGTGTCTTACGCCATGAAGCTGGCCCCGAGTATGGGGAAGGAGCAGGTCATCGTCATCAACATTTCGGGCCGGGGCGACAAGGACTGCGCCGCCATCGCCCGCTACAGAGGGGAGGATATCCATGATTAAAATCAGCGACGCCTTTGAAGAGGGCAAGGCCTTTATTCCTTTTATCACCTGCGGCGACCCCAGTCTGGAAACCACCGAGGAACTCTGCTGCGCCATGGCCGAGGCGGGGGCCGACCTGATCGAGCTGGGCATCCCCTTTTCCGACCCCACCGCCGAGGGCCCGGTCATCCAGGACTCCACCTTCCGCACCCTGGCCAAGGGGGTCACCACCGACCAGGTTTTCGATACCGTCCGCCGTATCCGCCGGCGTACCCATATCCCCATGGTCTTCATGACCTACGCCAACGTGGTCTTCTCCTACGGCGTGGAGCGGTTTGTATCCGCCGCCGCCGCCGTAGGGGTGCAGGGCCTGATTCTGCCCGACGTACCCTATGAGGAAAAGGACGAGTTTCAGCCTCTATGCGACCGGTACGGGCTGGACTTCATCTCCTTCATCGCCCCCACCTCTAAGGACCGCACCGAGATGGTGGCCGGTCAGGCCAAGGGCTTCCTCTACTGTATTTCCTCCCTGGGAGTCACCGGCGTGCGGCCCGAAATCCACACCGACGTGGCCGCTATGGTAGACCGCTGCAAAAGGGCCAATCCCGGCCTTCCCTGCGCCGTGGGCTTCGGCATTTCCCGGCCCGACCAGGCGGCGGCGATGGCCCGGGTGTCCGACGGGGTCATCGTGGGCTCGGCCATCGTCAGCCTGTGTGAAAAGTACGGGGAGGACTGCGTCCCCCATGTGGCCGCCTACGTCCGGGAGATGAAGGAGGCCCTGCGGGGAATCGAGTAAGGTCAAGGGTTCTGGGTTTTTACACTTGATTTTACGGCGTATGTCCATTGCTATAAGCATACGCAGGTTTCCATCCGCCGGCCGGCTGTTTGCATGACAGCCGGCCGTCGGATTTTTTTGCGCAGCGCAATTTTTCCCTTGACAAAAACACATGCGGGGGTTACAATCTGGTTGGATAATTAGTTAGTTAACAAACTAATTAGATTGGCCGGATAGGCCGAAAGGGGGGTGCGTATATGTCTGAACAGAAGCGGCCGGACCGCCGCCGTCATAGACCGCCGCCGGATGACCGCCGTCATGGTCCCCCGCCGGAGGAAATGCCTATTATGATGCTGGTAAACGAGCTTTCCCGGCTGTTTCATAACCGTATGCGGGTCGCGGGGGAGAAAGTCGGTATGCAGGAGGGCTTTCGCCATCTGCTGTTCCACCTGGCCCGGGAGGACGATTTGACCCAGCTGGACCTGGTGCGCCGGGCCCATTTGAAAGCCCCTACCGTCAGCGTGGCCCTGCGCAAAATGGAGGACGCGGGCCTTGTCACCCGTACCGCCGACCCGGAGGATCTGCGTCAAACTCGGGTGCTCCTCACCGATAAGGGCCGCCGGCTGGACGACCGTATGCGGGAAAGCATCCATCGAACCGAGACCATGGCGGCCGACGGACTGACCGAGGAGGAGCAGCAGACGCTGCGGCGTATGCTTTTGCGGGTTCGAGGGAATTTGCTGGAGCAGGAGGAGGGGGTTGATTAAATTTATATTTTTATAATTTGGCGGGAGGGGTCATTTCTCTTTTCCTTTTCTCTTTTATAACCGAGCGTGAGGTTTCGCGCCAGGCAAATTTTTCTGGATACTCCAATACCTGCTCTAGTAGCGCGACATACTTTTCTTTGCGCAAAGAAAAGTATGCAAAAGATGCGCCAAAGGGAAACCCTTTCGACGGGTTTCCCTCTGGACACCCTTCCTGGCCGACACAGAGGGCTCTGCCCTCTGGACTCCCGCCCTACGGGGTTCCTCCCTGCAACCTTTTTCCGTTATTCCACTCACTTCCCCTCAGCCGCAGGCTGCTAACTTATCGCTTCCCGTTAGTTGCTCCAAGACCGGTTCTCCCCATTCCTAGTCGGCCTCTTCTATCATTTACTCTCGTAGCTATGAACC
>JAAVYX010000268.1 GCA_022791355.1 Clostridiales bacterium
AGGGGGTCCACTGCGTCAAAAATGCTGGGAATACACAAAGTATTCCCGCGCTTTTTTCCTTGTGGCCACTCGTCCTGTGCGAAAATTCCGTCAATTCCTCTATTTTCTAACAAGCCCTAGTCAAAACCTTCCAACGAGAGGTTTTGGAATAAACCCTCGCCGGGGCATCCCCGATGCGGCGCCGGGCGTCGCATAAGAAAGCTCCCCGTGTTTTACCCATTCGGCCGCCCCCTTTCCACGGGCCGGAACAGTCTTTGGATGTCCCGACGCTAAATTCCTCACAGCTTCCCGCAAAGGCCGCCTTGCAGAGGGTTAGCCTTCGTCCGGTCTGGGGCGCGGAAAAGTAAGCAGGCGCGAGAAAGCCTAGCGAATATCCATACAGAGCTGTTCACCCGGCCCATATAGGCTTTGCTGTTTTACGGCCCCTTTTCCAGGTCTCAAAGAAGCCCTTTTCGGGACGCCGCCTACAGTTCCTGTCTTTTCCCATCGGCCGCCTCCGCCTCTTCTCCGGCGCAGCTTTCGGCCAGACGGCGGGAGAGCAGGCGGACCTGGGCCAGCGCAGGCGGGATCAGTTCCATCCCGCCCCGCCCGCGCCGCAGGGCGTATTGCATTCGGGCGTAGGTGCGGTCCAGTTCGCCCGTCGCCTCACCCAGTCCCTCCACAGGCCGTCCCTCGGCTTCCAACAAACGCATCAACCGCTTGGCCAGAAGCCGCGCCATCCCCACCATATCCCGCGCCTGGACCTGTGCCTGGGCGGCGTCCTGGAGCAGGCCTTGCGCCGGGTTCCGAATCAGGTCCTGGGCCTCCGGGCCTCCGGGTGCAGAGGGCAGACCATCCCTGTACTGCCTCTGCAATCGCCGGGCTGTGCGGGTCAGCTCCATCCGAAAGGCCGCCTTCTCCTTTTCGTCCGGCGGACGGATCAAGCGGACCCGCAGTCCCGGTCCAGCCAGCAGGCCGGGCAGCTCCTCCAGCGGCACCTGGACCGGGACGGGCTGTATATCGTCCCACAAAACCGCCCTGCCGCCATCCCGGCGGGCCAGCAAATAATGGTCCGGCCGCCAGGGGGTCTTGCCGAACAGGCGGCCCACCGCTTCAACGGTCAGGGGAAGCAGACAGCCGCCGTCTCCCTCGAGTCCCTCCAATACGTCTTCGAGGGGCAGCCGGCTGATGGCGAGCGCGCCGATGCTTTTCAGCCAATCCTGGGCCTTTACGGCTAGATCAAAATAGGCGTAGGGCCTGTTTTGAGCGATAAAGTAGTCGTACAGACCAGCAAAGGAAACCAGGCTGCCCGCGTAACAGCAGGCCGGGTCCCAGCCGGCTTCCTCTATGAGGGAAAGCACCTGGCTCTCCACACAGGAAAGCCCCCATACCGCCCCGCCCGGCCGGCTGACCGCCGCCTTACGCATGGGCGCACTGCTGCTCGGGCCGCCACAGGACCTGATCCACCGCGTCCCGAATGAGCGCCATACTGGCGAAGACCCCCTTATCGGTGGGAACCACTATGCCGTCCGCGCGGCGGGCGATATCTAGATATTCCCGCCGCAGACGGCGCTGTAGGGGTACGTCGATAAACCGGTCCTTTTCCTCCGGCCGGCTGCGCACCCGGGCTATAGCCTCGTCCGGGTCCACGTCCAGGAAAAAGGCGGCGTCCGGCCGGGGGATATGGCGGGCGATTTCATCGATCCACCGATCCTCCTTGTAGCCCCGGGCCCGCAGATTAGCCAGACAGGAGAAAAAGTAACGGTCGCTGACGACGATTTTTCCCTCCCGCAGCGCCGGCACGATCACCTGCGCGCAATGCTGCAGGCGATCGGCCGCCGCCATGAGGGAGAGCGCGCGATAGTCGTAGCCTTGATGATCCGGCGTGTCCTGCACGCTGCGGAAGATAGGCGTTTCGCGCACAAAGTTTGTGGGCTGCTTGGTGAGAAGCACCTCGCAGCCCCGCCCCGCAAGCCAGTTTTCCAGCAGGCGTATAGAGGTGGTTTTGCCGCAGCCGTCCAGTCCGCAAAAGGTGAGCAGCCGGCCGGGCAGGCGATGAGGTCTCATATCCATAAAGTCTTGCATTTTTTCATCCTCCTGTTATCCGGCCCGCTCCACCCTTTGCAGAGCGGAAAGGCGGTCGCTGCAAAACATCCATTCTACAAAGTCCATCCTGCAGCTATAGACGGACTGGGATGCGGGGTCCAAAATTTCATAGGCGTTTTCCGCCGGGTCCGCGTGCAGCAGCTCCAGCAAACGCCGCCAATCCCGGCCGGCTCTCCGGCCGGTACCGAACAGCCGCTCGGTACGGGAAAGGGCGTAGGCGCAGGGAACCTCCAGGGAAAGACCCGCGATTTTTGCCGCCAGCGCCTCGGCTCCATGTAAGCGCAGGGCGCCGGCCGCCATCAGGTCGATATCGCAGAATTTGTACAGCGAGAGGTCCCGGCCCATCTCCACCCACTGGTATACGGCCGCCTCCTTATACAGATGGGCGCACAGGTGGATGAGAAAGTCGTCCGGGGCCAAGGTGTACAGAGGGCCGGCCGCCGTATGGATATCGGGGCGGGCAGCGGCCAGCAGCGTTTCCACCGCGCTTGCCCCGCCGGTTTGCTTGGCCTTGTAATCCAGAGAGAAGTTCAGATCGATCTCCAGATAGGGCAGCATGGGCAGCCGGGTCTCCTTGCAGAAGGGAACGGTCTCGCCCCGATTCATACGGGAAAGCAGCTTGTCCCGGCGGGTGGCGGGAATGATTTTTCCCTGGGCTTTATCATATGTGCCTTGGATATAGCCCGCCTGCTCCAATCGCTTTTCCAAAGCGGGCAGGGAGGCGGACGACACTAGGACGTCGATATCGTTGGAGGTGCGAAGGCCGCTGGGGTACAGCTGGGAGAGATAGGCGCCCTTGAGCAGGGCGTAGGGGAACCGGGCCCCGGCCAGGACGACGGCCAAATCGGCCAATGCCTTCTGAAAGCTCTCGTTACGTATCCGGTTGGCGGTGTAGACGCTTGCCAGCGTATTGCGGAACTCCCGGTTTACCTTCATGAGCAGTCCGGTCTTTTCCAGGGTCAGATAGGCCATGCCGCCTGCCCTTCCCCATAGGACCTGCCCCAAAACCCAGGGCAGGTCCAGCCGGTCCCCGCCGTCCAACAGGGCGGACAGGCGTTCCCGGTCGGGCTGTTGCCAATTACAGAGGCCGAGTACGGCCTGATATTCCAAACGCAAGTGTTCCACCTTCTTATTCTTATAGAATCAACGCGCTTAAAAAACGCACATTATGTTTATCATCCGGCGGTCTAGAGGCCCGCCGGGCGTGCAAAACAGACAATCGCCGCCTGTGTAGTCTAGGGCAAGGCCGCAACTGCGGTCTTTTGCGGCGGACTGCAAAAGAAGAACGACTTTTCTTACAGCGTTTTGCCTTATTGAGCTTGCTATAGCCGGCCCGTCGCCGCGCAGGCGCCCTCTGCGTCAAACCGCAGGGGAACCCGCATACGTCCTTTTCTCGTATACCGGCCCGCGCCTTTTCAGCCGCGCTGGCTGTATGAGGGCGTTCGCCCCTTGTTGTCATCTGTTTTAGACTGTTCTCCACATGGTTCTCTGCGTATCCGTCCGTCCTCCAGAGTGAAGACCCGACGGGTCTGTTCGATCAGGGAGGAACGGTGGGAGACGATAAGCAGGGTGGCGTGAGGCAGGAGGGTGCGCACGGCCTGTAAAACCTGCCGCTCCCCCTGCTCGTCTAAGGCCGAGGTGGCCTCGTCCAGCAGCAGGAAGCCGGGGCGGGCCAGCAGGGCCCGGGCGATACACAGCCGCTGCCGCTGTCCGCCCGACAGGCCGCCGCCGTTTTCATCCAGCCGGCCGTCCAGGCCCTGGGGACGGGTCCGCAGCAGGGGGGCCAGTCCCACCAGCTCGCAGACCCGCCAGAGCTGCCGCTCGGAGACGCCGGGATTGGCGATAGACAGGTTTTCCCGGACGGTGCCGGCGAAAAGGCGGCTGTTTTGATAAACCGCCGCGGCCGGCCGCCGCCCGTCTGCGGCCCGATAGTCCGCCGCGGGACGGCCGTCCCACAGCACCTGTCCGCCCTCCGGCCGGTAGAGGCCCAGTAAGAGACCGGCCGCCGTGGTCTTACCGCAGCCGCTGCGGCCGGCCAGCACCGTCCGGCTGCCGGCCGGCAGCCGCATGTCCGCCTCCCGCAGTACCCGCCTGTCGGGGGTATAACCGAAGCCGGCCTGCCGCAGCTCCACCTCCAGCCCCTTCTCCTGCCCGCCCGTTTCCGCCAAGTTGGAGAAAGGGCCGGTGGAAGGAACAGGGGAAGGATCGTGGGATAAGCCGGGGGATACGGCGGGAGGCGTGACGGAAGATGCGGCTGGGGAAAGGGCGGGAAGAGGCTCCTCCAGCAGCTGGAGAATCCGGCTGTAGTAGGGCTCGTTCTCCCGCAGGACCCGGCTCCGGTCCTGCATCTGGCTGCAGGCGTTAAACAGCAGCTCGTAGCACTGGGCCAGCATCAGCAGCTCCCCTATGGACGCCTGTCCGGTGATGATGAAGAAGGCCCCTACAGCGTAGACCCAGACCCGGCCTAAGTAGTTTGCCTTAAAGTCGGCGAAAACCTCGCTGAACAGCCAGTATCGGATATTGCGGAAGCCCAGCCGGGACAGGGTTTGGCGGTATGCCTGAAAACCCTCCAGAAAGAGGGCCTCAGCCCTTTGCAGGCGGATTTCTCGCCACAGCTCCAAGGACTGGCGCTCGTAGGCGCAATACCGGTCGTGGACCCCTCGGACCTGGTCGTTAACCCGGCGGGCCCCCTCCCCGATACGGCGGTTGACCAGCATAAGCGCCGGTATAATCGACAGACAGATCAGGGTCAGCGCCGGCTGGACCCACAGGCAAAAGACTAGCTGAACCCCTATAACGATCACACCGGCGAAGGTATCCGAAACTTGTTCCTTGAAAAAGCCGCCGGCCCGCTGGGTATCGTCGGCCAGCCGCATTTTCAGGTCGCTGGACCGTTCTTTTTCCAGTCTCCGATAGTCCAGATGGAGAATCCGCGTCCAGACCTCCATGCGCAGACGGCGGATAAACCGGCCCTGCAACCGGTTGCCGGTATACAGCTCCAAAGCGCCAAGGCCGGTCTGCAAGGCCCAGTTGGCAAGCAGGCCCAACGCCACCCAGCCCAACAGGGCGGCCTCGCCTCCTTGCAAAACCCGGTCCACCAGGATTTGAAACAGCTTGGGGGACAACAGGGAAAGGGGAGCGGCGGCCAGTCCGATCAGTAAAAGCAGCAGGATTTCACCCCGTCCCCTGTTCAGAAGGGGCCGGAATTTTTTGATAAGCTCAAGCCGATAGCGCATCTTTTCCAGCCTCCCCAAACATCGCCCGATAGGCGGAATCCCGGTTCCAGAGCTCCCTGTGTGTCCCCATCCCCCGGACGGCTCCCGCCTCCAAAAAGACGATGCGGTCGCAGTCCTGCAAGGTCGACAGGCGGTGGGATATGACGACGGTAATACAGTCCCTCTGCCGGAAGACCTGATTCTCCTGCAAAAGCCTCTCGGTCTCTCTATCCAGCGCGGCGGTGGATTCGTCGAAAAGCAATAGGTCGGGACGGCGGAGCAGGGCTCTGGCGATCATGACCCGCTGTTTCTGCCCGCTGGACAGGTCGAAGTCTTCTCCTAAGGGGGTATCCAGGCCCTGGGGCAGGGCGCGGACCACCTCCTCCAGCCCGGCCTGTCGGCAGACGGCCGCCAGCTCTTCCTCGCCGGTTTTCCGGCCTAAGCAGAGGTTGAAGCGCAGGGTGTCCCGAAAAAGGGCCGTCTCCTGCTGGACCGCGCCGATATGGTCCCGGTAATCCCGCAAGTCCAGCTGGGAAAGATCCTGGCCGTTTACCAGCACCCGGCCCTCGCTGGGCTCGTACAGGCCGGCGAGCAGGCCGATAAGGGTGGTTTTGCCCGCCCCGCTGAGCCCTACCAGTCCGACGCGGGCCCCCGCGGGCAGATCCAGGGTGATCTGCCGCAGGGTCCTCTCCTCCTGCTCCTCAGTATAGGAAAAGGACACCCCCTCCAGACGGATGGACCGGATGGATTCCACCGGCCTGCCCCCCCGCCGCTCCTCCTCCATATCCAGAACCTCCAGCACCCGGTCGATACTGACCTTGCGGGCCTGCCAGTCCAGGGCCAGGCGGAGGGCCCAATTGAGCTTTCTATGCAGCAGGCCGATGTACTGGAGCAGGGCCAGACAGGTTCCGATGGTCAGGCCGTTTTGTAAGAGCAGCCAGAGCATCAGGGCGTATATACCGACGGAGGCGGCCAGATTGAGCAGCTGTACCGCCTTGTCTGCAATAAAGTCTACGCGCCGCAAGCCGTTGCCGCATTCGATTTGCGTATCGGCCCACCGGCGCACGCAGGCCCGCGCCCAGCCCTCGGCCCCCAACAGGCGGACGTCCCGTACGCCCTCCAAAATATCATAAATGCGGCCGGCGGCTTTTCCGTCCGAATCCCGCATGCGCTGGGCGTACCGGCGGGTAAACCGTCCCAGCATGCGGGTAAGCAGGATGGGGAGGCCGGCGGCGGCCAACAGTCCCAGAGCGACGAGGGGATGCAGGAAGGCCGTCACAGCCAAGATGCCCGTACATAAAAGCAGGGAATTGCAGAAGTGAAAAAGATTTTTCTGCACCGCGTGGATGAAGGCGTCGGCGTCCGTATCGATGCGGCTCATACAGTCTCCCGCGTCCATATGCAGCAGATCTATGCCTTTTGCAAACAGCAGCTTCTTGTAAAGCGCCGTCTTAACGTCTACAATATACTTATTGTGCAGGGACTGCCAGACATAGGCGTACAGGCCGTTAAGCAGGGTGGAGGCGAGAAAGAGCCCGGCGTAGCCCCCTAGTACGGGCCCTAGTAAACCGTATTCGCCGCCCATGAGCACCCGGTCGGTGAGCAGCGCAAGGTTTAGAGGCAGCGCGGCCGACACGGCGTAGGTCCCCAGGATACAAAGCTCGGCCAGCGTGAACAGCCGCCAATATTTTTTTGCAAAGCCCCAGACGGCCCGGATTCTGTTTCTGTTGGTTCGCACAAGTATCTCCCTTTCCGCCATTCCTTTTCGGCGGCCTCGTTTGGTATGGAGGCCGGACCTTTTCCGCATGCGCGACAGATATGAATTACGCACCTAGGCTATAGAATCTATATCTGTCCCGTATATTCGACAAATTTCTCAAGCAAATTCGACATAAAAATGCTAAAATAAGAAAAAATCCACCAGTAAAGGAACGTGTTATGATGACGGCGCTTTCCAATCAACCAAAGAAATCGGATTATTTTGTCGATACGGTCTGCCAGACGGATGCAGAGCTGTTGAAAACCGAGGAGGACAGGTACTACGTATTGGCCCTGCTCCTCAAGGGCTCGTCCATCGCCTATATCGATGGAAAGCAGCAGCTTCTGGCTGGTCCGGCCTTCATCTGTCTGGATCGGGGCCAGACCTTTGTACGCTGGGACCAAACGCCTCTGGATTTTTACCAGATTTCCTTCGATCCCCTCTTTTTAAACCGGAACCTGACTGAGGAGCGTATTCACAGCCGCCAGTTTGAGGAGCTCTGCGACCGGCATGATTTCTTTCGGCTCCAGCCCTTTCTGCGCCACGACTTTTCCAGCACCTACATAACCGGCCTGTCTCCCGAGCTTCTCAACCGGTCGGTGCGGCTTTTTGCCTTTTGCAGGGAGGAGCTCTATCGTTCCACCGACTGGTATTGGAGCTGCCGGCTGCGCTCCAACTTTATGGATTTGCTGCATATCGTCGAACAGCTGTATTACCACAAGTCCCACGCGGCCGTGCCCTCGCCCGTCCAGGACGTCCAGATGAAGGAGGGATACGAGGACGTCTACAGCACCTTGATGCATATCTGGGCCGACTACGCCGACCCCGACCTGACCGCCCAGGAACTGAGCCGCCGCGCGGCGGCCGACTCGCGCAATTTAGTCCGCCGTTTCAAGCTCATCACCGGCAAGACCATCAGCGCCTATATTCTGGATTACCGGCTCTACGCCGCCCAGTACAAGCTGCGCTTCACCCAGCTTTCGGTACAGGAAATCTCCAACGCCACCGGCTTTCAGAGCGCGGCCTACTTCTGTAAAATCTTTAAGCAGCGCAACGGCATGACTCCCAACCAGTTCCGCAGCCAGGTAGTCAGCGAACGCATCGACGCCTTCGGCTGACGGACATCAGATGGAATCCGCCCTCTTCCGGGCGGCCAAGACGCCGCAGAGCTTACGGATGGTGCCGGCCTCGGAAAAAAGCAGCTGGTCGTCCGGCACACAAACGCCCAAAGCGTCCTCCAGACGGACGATCAGGTCCACAAAGGTCAGAGAGTTTACGCCCGCCTGGCTGAGGTCGTCGTCCGGCCCCAGCGGCGGCGAGGTCCGCCCCTCCGCCGCGGCCATATCGGCCAACGCTTGTCTGACGATAGCTTCATACTGCACGTTTTTCCCTCCTTGCTTGCTGTTAGGGCCAAAGCTTATACGGCGCTTTCAGGCCGCGTACCGCGCTTTTACAGCCTCGTTTACAAGAAAACGAACGGCTGTGAGCAGCTCGGTTTCAGTTTGTCCGGCCTCTTGAAGAAGCGTCAGAATCCTTTGCAGATATTCTTCTCCCCGCTGCCGGCCGCCGCCCGTCCTTTGCAGACGGTTCAGCTTTAAAAAGAGGTTTCGGATCACATCGTAGGCGTCGGCCAGCTTTCCGTACCTTCCCGCCAGCTCCTCCATTTCGCCGCCGGGAAGGTAATGGGCGTGCAGGTAGGAAAGCCTTTTGTGCATCAGCCGCCGGCTCTCCTGGAGGATGTGGAAATCCAGATAGCTGATATCGGCCCCGTCCCGGTATTTGGTTTGCAAAATGTCGGCGAACCGGTCCAATAGGGATAGGCCGAAGCTGTAGGTCCAATCCTCTCTGGGAGTGGAAAGGTCCAGCAAATCCAGATTGTAACGGTCGATGCGGTCCATCCGGCCGCGCAGCAGGTTGTCTAGCTGATGGGCAAAGCGTTTAAGATCGAAAGCGTATTCTATGTCCTGGGGCTTTAACAGGTACAGATACCGCTGATAGGCCGCGATGTCGGAGGGGTCGTTGCAGATCATCTGGAAACCCTCCCGGAAGTCGCCGTAGTCCACCTCAAAGGAGGTAAAATTCCGGCGCTGGTCGAAGGATACGCAGCAGAGCGTCCCCTTTTCATCGTCGTAGCCGTATACTAAGGATTCATGATACCAATGGGTTTTGTGATAGCTCTGCTTATGGGGAACGGCCCACTCGTTCAAAAAGACGATGGCGTAGACCCCGCAGTCGACTTGTGCCTTGAGGAACGTCACGATATCCACCTTGCTGTTGACCACCGCCGCCTCCACCTGATTGAAGTTCAGCGCCTCCTTTATCTTGCTGTACTGCAAGTAGGAGGTGGTTTCGGCGTACCGCAGGGCGTAAAAGTTATATCGCTCTCCCTTTTTGGCGTCTACCAGATACATTTCGATATAATGCTGCAAAAACCACTCGTAGAGCCGGGGCTGCCCCAAAACAACGCAGAGGGGCAGGGACTCGTATAAAAATGTAGTCACGTCCTTTTGCAGGCAGATATCCAATTCCTTACGCATAGCTTACACTCCTTGCCGGCTTATGACCGGGACCTGCGGGACCCTTTGCGCCCCGGCCGTTTTTGGGGCTGGATATAAAATAGCATACGGCCGGAAAACTGTCATTGCCCAGAAAGGACAATCTATATAACAATTGTGCCATTTTGTCGATTTCAGTCGCCCAGCCGCCGCCGACAGGTCGCCGGTTTGCCTCAGGTTCAAAAAACCAGGATTTTTTAGGGAAAAGGGCTTGCATTTTCCATTGGGTTGTGTTATGGTATGAAAGTAGATGTTTGTAGGAAGAGTGGGGCAACCCGCTCTTTCGTTTTTGTTGCGGGAATTTAGAGGGTATCCGCAAATGAGACGGACGCGGGCCGCGCCGTCAGCTTTACCGCCGAACAAGGCGGTTTCCAAAGGCGGGCTTCCTGCCCGGCAGGGAAAACGGACGAAGTTTGGCGGGAAATCCGCAGGCGGTCTGCTCGCGAATCATTTATGGATAAAGGCCCGTTTCTTTTTGGTATGCCGGCGGCGCCGCCGGGGAAAAATGACAGGAGTACGCCGGCCGCGGCTTTCTAAATTCGTATGCAAAGCGCGGGGGCCGCCGGATGGGCGGTATAAAACCCGCTCAAACGGTTGCCGGCAAGGAGAAAAGATAGGAGAGATGCGCGTGGCGGCTGCCAAAACCACCGACCGGGTTTTCGCTCTGGCCGAGCCTCTTGCAAGGGAGCTAGGCCTATCGGTTTGGGACGTGCGCTTTGTGAAAGAGGGCGCGTCCTGGTATCTGCGGATTTTTATCGATAAGCCCGAGGGGGTCGGCATCGAGGACTGCGAGGCCATGTCCCGGGCTGTGGACCCTTTGCTGGACGAGGCCGATTTTATCAGCCAGTCCTATTACCTGGAGGTCTCTTCGCCGGGCTTGGGGCGGGAGCTTTCCCGGCCTGAACATTTCGCCCGGTATATGGGCGAGCCGGTCAAGGTCCGCCTCATCCGCGCAAGAGACGGCCGTAAGGAATGGACCGGCCGCCTGACCGGCTACGACGGGGGCGTGACCGTATCGCCCGATAAGACCGCGGCCGGCGGCCCGGAACCTGGCCGGGAAGAAATCCGGTTTGAAAAGGCCGAGATTTCCCGGGTAAATCTGCTGGACGATTTTTTTTAAAGGAAAGATCCGCCGGTAAGAAGCGGAAGGGGTCCGCAGATATACCTTATATAAAGAAGCCTGTATGCCGGGTCAAGACGGGCTGTCCCGGCGAGCTGCCGACCCTTTTCTTGCTATGGGACAGCGCGCCCGCGATACCTTCGTCCTGTCCGGCAAACGATCTTTCGTATGGGTCGCAGCCCGACCATGCATACGGATTTTTAGAATGGGAAACAACAGCCGGCTTTGGGCTGTAGGCGCGTGGTCCGCGCCTGAAATGGGAGGGGTTTGGAAAAAATGAACAACGAGTTTTTTGAGGCCTTGGCCTCAATGGAAAAGGAAAAAGGCATTCCGGCCGGCTATCTGGCCGAGAAAATCCAGGCGGCGATCATTGTGGCCGTCAAAAAAGAGTACGGCGGACGGGACGTGGTCTTCTGCGACGTGGACCCCGAAAACCGTTTTTTCCGGGTCTACGTCCGCAAGGAGGTCGTGGAAGAGGTGGAGGACGTCTACGCCCAGATTCTTCCCGCCGACGCGGCCAAGTACGACCGGTCGGCCAAGGTCGGCGATTTTGTGGAGATCGAGCTGGATACCATGCAGTTCGGCCGCATCGTGGCCCAAACCGCCAAGCACGTCATCCGGCAGGGCATCCGGGAGGCCGAACGGGGCCAGACCTTACAGGAGTTCCAGTCCCGTAATCGGGAGCTGGTGACCGCCACGGTCCAGCGCATCGATCCCAAGACCGGCAACGCCACCCTGCTCATCGGCCATTCCGAGGCCGTGCTGCCCAAGACCGAGCAGGTGCCAGGGGAAGAACTTACCGAAGGCTCCCATATAAAGGTTTACATCGTCGACGTGCGGGAGGCCGACAAGGGGCCCAAGGCCATGATTTCCCGCACACATCCCGGCCTGGTCAAGCGGCTGTTTGAGATGGAGGTCCCCGAGATTTTCGACGGCACCATCGAAATCAAGGCCGTGTCCCGGGAGGCCGGATCCCGCACCAAGCTGGCCGTATGGTCGGCCAACCCCGAGGTGGACGCAGTGGGCGCCTGTATCGGCCAGCGGGGCGCCCGGGTCAATCAGATCGTGGAGGAACTGGGCGGCGAAAAGATCGACATCGTCAAATACTCCGAGGATCCCGAGGCCTTTATCAGCGAGGCCCTTTCCCCCGCCAAGGTCTTGAAGGTGGAAATCGAGGACGAAGGGGTCAAGGCCTGCCGGGCCACCGTGCCCGACAGCCAGCTCTCCCTGGCCATCGGCAACAAAGGGCAAAACGTCCGTTTGGCCGCCCGTCTGACCGGCTGGAAAATCGACATCCGGCCCGAAAGCGGCTTCTACGGCGAGGATGAGGAGACGGCGGCGGCCGAAGCCGAGGAGGCGTAAAAGCTCCCACGCGGAAAGGACGCGGACAGTCCGGACGGGAATTTTGGGCGGAGCCGCCTTACCTTGTTTTTTCCATACGACAGGCCGCTTGCGGACATTTACCTTGCCCGGCTGAAAAATTCTTCTCGCATACCTCGTGCCCTGCCCGTGCATATAGATTCCGTGACCTGCCCCCGGCGGTTCTCCCGGCGTTTGGCCGACGGTCCGCCCTTTTCGGCAGGTTTATATAGAAGCCGTCTGGCTACAGAGAAGGAAGGCGATTTCGTGCAGCAGAAAAAGGTTCCCATGCGCATGTGCCTGGGCTGCGGACAGATGTTTCCCAAAAGGGAGCTGGTCCGGGCTGTGAAGAATAAGGAGGGGGAAATTTCCCTGGATATAAAGGGAAAGGCTCCCGGACGGGGCGCTTATCTCTGCCGGAATCCCGAATGCCTGCGGCTGGCCCGCAAGGCCCGACGGCTGGAACGGGCCTTTTCTTCTCAGATTCCGGAGGAGCTGTATCAACGCATGGAGGCTGAGCTGGCCGCCAGTCTTACTGAAAAGCAATAATCAACAATGGATGCGGGGGACTTCCTCCGCCTGACCCAAAGGAGGCATTCCCTTTTTGAACCATCCCTTACTCAATATGCTGGGCATCGCCCGCCGGGCGGGAAAGCTGTCGGTGGGCTTTGACGCGGCGGCCGAGGCCGTTCGGGGCGGAAGGTCTCGCCTAATTGTGGCGGCGGCCGACCTGTCCGCCAAAACCGAGAAGGAGATCCGTTATCTCATTGGCCGCCGGTCCCTAGACGGCGACAGTCATAAGGCAGGCGGACCCGCGGACAATCCATCCGCGGCCGGTAAGTCTATGGCCGGCCGGCCGGCGGCCAACCAGCCCGCGGCCAACGGATCCATAAGGGTTATCCGCATTCCATTCGATATGTCAATCATGTCCAAGGCCATCGGAACAAAAGCCGGCATCCTGTCGGTGGACGATGACGGACTTGCCGGGGCGGTTTTGAGTCGCTGCCCTGTAACCGGGGAGGATGATGCAGTATGATGATGAAATACAGGGTGCACGAGGTGGCCAAGGATTTCGGCGTTTCCACAAAAAAGATGGTGGAAATCCTGGGCGAATATCTGGAGGAACCCAAAAAGAGTATGACCGCGCTGGAGGAGAACGAGCTGGATCTGGTCTTTGAACACATGACCCAGCACAACCAGGTGGACAGCTTCGACGCTTATTTCGCCGAGGGGGAAAGGTCCCGGGAGGAGAAAAAGGCCAAGAAGGAGGCCGAAAAGGCCGAAATGCTCAGAAAGCAGCAGGAGCTGGCCGAACAGCTGCGCGCCCAGGCCGCGGCTGAAGCCAAGGCCAAGGAAGAGGCCGAGCAAGCTGTAAAAGCCGCCCAGGCCCCGTCTCAACCCGCTGCGCAGTCTGGAGCCGGACAGACTTCGGGAACCCCGCAGGCCGGCAGGCCGGCAGCGCCCCAGTCCGCTTCTCCGGCCGCTTCCCAAGCCGCTCCCCAAACGGACCGGCGGACGGACGGTCAAGGCACGCCCCAGCAGAGGCCGTTGGAAAGAGGGGCCGACAAAGGCGCGGCCGGCGGACAGTCTGGACAGCCGCCCCGTCCGGCCCAGAAGCCCGGCCGTATCCAGCGGGTGGGAGAAGGCAGGAATGACGGACGGCCCCAGGGGAATCCTAAGAAAAAGAACAGCAATCAGCCCAAGGCCCAGGCCCTGCCCCAGCGTCCCCAGAGCCAGCCCGGCCAACAGCCCAACCGGGGCCCGGCCGAGATTCGGCGGGTGGACACCCGTACCACCAACGTGGATTTGGAGAAGTACAACGAGAAGTACGAGCGCATCGCCCCGGCCAACACCATGAAGGACAATTTCCAGCGCAAGCAGAAGATCAACCAGCGCTCCAAGTCCTACGGACGGCCCCAGGGCACCAAACGGCCCATGACCGAGGCCGAGAAGCTGCGCCGTATGCAGCTGGAGCGGATCAAAAAGACCCCCCTGAAGATCACCATCGGGGAGGAAATCACGGTGGGCGAGCTGGCCGCCGCCATGAAAAAGACGGCCGCCGAGGTCATCAAAAAGCTGATGACCATGGGGGTTATGGCCGCCGTCACCCAGACCATCGATTACGACACCGCCTATCTTGTGGCCACCGACATGGGCTGCAAGGTGGAAAAGGCCGTTGTGGTCACCATCGAGGATCGGATCATCGACGACACCGAGGATACCGACGCCAATTTGCAGGAGCGCTGCCCGGTTGTGGTGGTCATGGGCCACGTGGACCACGGCAAGACCTCCCTGCTGGACGCCATCCGGGACACCTCGGTGACCACCGGCGAGGCCGGCGGCATCACCCAGCACATCGGCGCATATCAGGTGCAGCGTCAGGGCCGAGATATCACCTTCCTGGACACCCCCGGTCACGCCGCCTTTACCTCCATGCGTCAGCGGGGCGCTATGGTCACCGACATCGCCGTATTGGTTGTGGCGGCCGACGACGGCATCATGCCCCAGACCATCGAGGCCATCAACCACGCCAAGGCGGCCAATGTACAGATCATTGTGGCCGTCAACAAGATGGATAAGCCGGAGGCCAATCCCGACCGGGTGCTCCAACAGCTCACCGAGCACGAGCTGGTGCCCGAGGCCTGGGGCGGCGACGTAATCTGCGTCAACGTTTCGGCCAAGACCCACGAGGGTATCGATAAGCTTTTGGAAAACATCCTGCTGGTAGCCGATATGCTGGAGCTCAAGGCCAATCCCGACCGCAGGGCCAAGGGCGCGGTCATCGAGGCCCGGCTGGATAAGGGCCGGGGCCCCGTGGCCACCCTGCTGGTACAGAACGGCACCCTCCGCGAGGGCGACATTCTGGTGGCCGGCACGGCGGTGGGCCGGGTCCGGGTCATGACCGACGAGAAGGGCAAGGCCCGCAAGGAAGCCGGTCCGTCGGTACCCGTGGAGATCACTGGTCTGGCCGAGGTGCCCGAGGCCGGCGACACCTTCGACGCCGTCTCCGACGAGCGGCTGGCCCGGGAGCTGGTGGAGCAGCGCAAGCAGAAGGCCAAGGAGGAAATCTTTAACGCCGCCCAGAAGGTAACCCTGGATAATCTCTTCTCCCAGCTGGAGCAGGGCGAAACCAAGGATCTCAATATCATCGTCAAGGCCGACGTGCAGGGCTCGGTGGAGGCCGTCAAGCAGAGCCTGGAAAAGCTGTCTAACGACGAGGTGCGGGTAAAGGTCATCCACGGCGGCGTGGGCGCGGTAAGCGAGTCCGACGTGATGCTGGCCGGCACCTCCGGCGCTATCATCGTAGGCTTTAACGTCCGGCCCGACCCCGTGGCCCGGGATTCGGCCGAACGGGACGGGGTGGATATCCGTCTCTACCGGGTGATTTACGACTGTATCGAGGAGATCGAGTCGGCCATGAAGGGCATGCTGGCTCCCAAGTACCGCGACGTGGACCAGGGCCGGGTGGAGGTGCGCACCACCTACAAGGTGTCCAGTATCGGCACCATCGCCGGCTGCTACGTCACCGAGGGCAAGATTCCCCGGGGCGCTAAAATCCGCGTGGTGCGGGACGGTATTGTGGTGGCCGAGGACGAGATTCGCTCCCTGCGCCGGTTCAAGGACGACGTAAAGGAAGTCGCCCAGGGCTACGAGTGCGGCATCGGTCTGGAGAAGTTCAACGACATCAAGGAAGGCGATTTCCTGGAGGCCTACATTGTGGAGGAATATCGCGATTAGGTCTTGTTTTCAAACAGGTCCCAGCCTTTTTCAGACGTAAAGGAGACAATGCATGGCTTCTTTTAAAATGGGCCGTATAGCGGCCGATATGCAGCGGGAGCTGTCCGCCCTGTTCAGAGAGGTAAAGGATCCGCGGGTCAGCGGGCTTTTGAGTATCGTAAAGATCGACGTATCGGGCGATTTGTCCTATGCCAAGGTTTATATCAGCGCCATCGACGGGCCGGACGCCACGGCCCGGTCGGTGGCGGGGCTCAAAAGCGCCGCCGGCTTTCTCCGCCGGGAGCTGGGACGCAGGCTCTCTCTGCGTAAAGCGCCTGAGCTGCGCTTTGTTGCGGACGATTCCATTGTCCAAAGCGCGCATATTGCGCGGATTATCGATTCCTTCGACAATTTGGAGGAGGAAAAGCAAGCCGGGGAATAATCCCGGCTCCTTTTCTATCTTTTTGTTTTTTTCTTTTTCGCGGCGGATTTCTTTTATCTTTTTTGGATGAGATAGAGGTTTCGCGCCAGATTTCATTATCTTATTTCTCCAAAACCTGATCTAGTAGCGCGACATACTTTTCTTCACGCGAAGAAAAGTATGCAAAAGACGCGCCTCCCGGAAATCCTATAGATTTCTCTGCGGCCCATCTAAGCGAATGGCCTTCGGCCATTCGTTGCTTCCCGCA
>JAAVYX010000025.1 GCA_022791355.1 Clostridiales bacterium
AAAAATCCCTGCCCATGCAACACTACTTCTCACCATGAAACCAGAAGTAGAATCTCCACTTAACAGAATTATAATTACTTATAACCGTAAAGGTCACAAAGCCTTTGCGGTTTTTCTTTTGTCGTTTTTTAGAGGAAAGACTTAAACCGGAAGAGACACGGCAATATATCGAAGCTGCTTTGCAAGCCGGAGAAATCAAAACTACCGGAACGGATATTGACAGGCTGATGCCGCCGGTGTCAGTTTCGGCGGTGGGAAAGGTGCGGCTGCTGAATCCCTTGGTACAGAACGGGTTGACAGTCTTTATTGGCGGAAGTGCGGGCTGCGGCATATGACGGCATAATCTTATCTTGGTATGGGAATCTTTGAATGTGCCGATTCTTTTATTTCTCCCATGTCAAAAAACTTCTGATTGTTTTTCGTAATGCGGTGGCCAAACCCTTTTCTATTTTGCATCAGCAGTTTTTTCTTTTGCTTAAGCTTTTTGGCCTTCCCCCGGTAGAGCCGGGGGACTTTAGCGCTAATAGAAAACGGCCCGGTTGCGCATAATGCGCAACCGGGCCGTTTTTCGATTTTTCCTGCCAAACCCAGTCCTTCAGGACAGGCTGCTGACGGCAAAAGCAGATAGACCTAGCGCATAGTAAGTCCCTTTTTGTAATTCTCGTGGAAACGCGTCTCCACAAGAAGGAACGAACCGCCTGCGGCCATTCATATAGGTTGCCTAGACTTTCGTTCGAGATATCCTATGCGAAGAGGCAAAGGACGTCCGCCCGGATGCTCCGGACGAGCGTCTATCCATTGGAAGGTTGCCGACCGATTTCCAGTTCCCACGCTTTTTTCTCCACTACCGACATAAACCAACAGTAAAGCGCCTCGCCTAGCTCCTGGTATACGGGGTCGCCGTCCCTCGCGCAGAGCATGGCAAAGGTCTGCCCCATACGGCGCTCTACGTCGCCGCCCCGGCGATAGGCTAGATAGTAAAAAGAAAAATCGCCGCCGCTCAGCTCCTGATATAACGCGGGGAGGGTTTGCTTCATACAGTTATAGAAGCTTTGGTGGGCCGTCTCGGCCGCCAGTTTACTGATGCAGAACCGCTCTACGCCCACCGTCACCACGAAGGCCAACAGGATCTGCCGCTGCAAGGTCAGCAAAGCGTCCTCTTCCTCCGCCGCTCCGAAAGCGAACTCGCCGCCCGAGGCTTGCAATGCGCCGACCATACGCCGGCCCAGCTCCTTGGCTCGATCCAGTACGCCGCTCTGCTTTTCCCGGTTAAATTCCACAGCCTCCGCCTCGTCGGAAAAGCCGGCGGATGCCGGGAAGCTGGCGCCCGCGATTTTCATATCCCGGTCGTCACACATTTTAATCACCCTCTTCGACCGCGCCGGCCTTATAGGCCCGCAGGGCCCGGGCCAGCTGGTCCGGGCAGGAAGTCTGCTTAAAGCCGCACCGAATACCGGACAGCCGATCGATTACCTCATCCACCATCATGTCCGCTGCCAGGGCGCCGAGGCCCTTTAAGTTCCCGTTGCAACCGCCCTCAAAGCGGACCGACCGAATCCGGTCGTCCTCCAGCTCGATTTCTATTTTTTTCGAACAGGTTCCCTGAGTTTTATATGTATACAGCAATGGGCCAACCTCTCTTTTTCAAGAAATCCGTAGTGCAATTATTATGTGATTTTATTATACGACTTTTTTCTCCAATCATCAATCTTTATTTTTATCGTTTTGAAAATTAATTCTCACAGCGGAAGGTACGCAGCGCATTGTTTTTATTACATAAGCCGAGAAAACGGTTTCGCACCGGACGCCGGACGATCAGGTCGTAAGTCCTTCTGCGGACGATACGGCGCCCTTACGAGTTTAGGGCCAAATTCCATGAAAAACCGCCTTAGATTCCCATTAGGATAAAACTTTTATACAATTGAAAACAGTCTGGCCGGTAAATATTACAAACGATTGACTGGGTCAAAACCGACTGCTATAATGAGAGCGAAACGGGATATCGCATAGATTCTTCCGTATGTATCCCGTATTTCTTGTAATATATACATAGCCGAGTTTGTCAAAGAAGAAAAGGAGCGTGTTTTGCTTGCAGAAGAAATTTTTGTCTCTGGCGCTGGCCGGCGCTCTAGGCCTCTCGACCCTTGGAGGCCTTCCCGTCCTGACGGCCGCAGGAGAGGATGACGCCCTCTCCCCCGCCGACTATTTAAAACAGACCGAGACGGGTTACTCCCTTTCCAGTCTGGACCGGTCCATGCGGTTTAACCTCTTTCAGCAGGAGGGGCAGCTCATGTACAGCGTTGAACGTCAGACCGCGGGCGGGCGGATTCAGGTGGGCGATCTGGACAAAAACGGTCAGGTGAACATCTCCGACGTTATGGAGGCCTGCAAGGTCTTAGCCCGTCAGAGCGCCGGAACCGCGCCCAGCGAATTTGAGATGGCCGCCGGAAATCTGGACGGCGACGATAGATTTACCATCACAGACGTTATGGAGCTGTGTAAAATGCTGGCAAGAAACAGCGAGCCTGTTTATAAGGAGACGGGCGCGTCGATTCCCCTGATCCAGCCCTCCAAGCTGGGCGTGACCATAGACGGCGCGGCCTACGGCTCCGACGTCCGCTTCCAGGAAGCCGAAGCCAGCCTTATCGAAAGCCGCGTTATTCCCCTGCTGGGTAATCAGACCCAGATCCAGGACGAGGGCGTGACGGCCTCCTTCACCCTCCAGCAGGGCGAGGATAGCTTTTATCTGGACGTCCGGGCCTACGACGACGGCGTCGCCTTCCGGTACCGCTTCCCCGGCTCGGACGAGACCCGGCGCACGGTCGCCGACGAGCTGACCCAATTCGTCCTGCCCTCCAGCCTGCGGGAAGTATGGGCGGGCAAGGACAATCGGGATTCCGAGCCGGAAATCGAAAAGCTGAATCCCGCTCAAGCCGTCTCCAGACATATCAACATCCCCCTGACGGCCGTTCTGGCCGAGGGCGAAGGCTATCTCTCCATCATGGAGGGAGGCGCTTCCACCTCCTTCCCCCAGATCAATCTGGATGCCAAGGGCGGCTATACCTATCAGGCCAACACCTCCTGGTCGGATACCAAGAGCTATTCCACCGCCGGCGACATCGTCACCGGCTGGCGTATTGTCAACGGGGCCGATGACCTCAACGCCCTGGTCAACAACTACAATATTTACAAGGTTAATCCCGATCCCGACCCCGACCTTTATGCCGACCAAAGCTACATCCAGCCCGGCCGGGCCACCTGGACCTGGCTGACCGACTACGGCGATCCCAGCTGTAAGGACCCCAAGTATTCCCAGCAGTTCATGAAGGCCGCCTCCAAGCTGGGCTTTGAATACAGCGTCATCGACGAGGGCTGGTATTTCAAGGGAAATACCGCCTGGCACGACAATTCCCTGCAGAATGAGACCTATGTTCCCGCCCTGCAAAAGCTGGGCGATACGGGCAAGGCCGTCAACGTAAAGCCCATCCTATGGACCGGCGTCACCTCCGACGCCAACCGCTGTTTGCAGGTCCGGGATCTGGCCTCGGCCAAGGCCTTTGTGGACCTGATGAAAAAGACCGGTATGGCCGGCGCAAAAATCGACTTCTGGGCCGGGGAGGACAATCCCCAGGACCGCAGTCTGGAGCTGCAGGAGGCCTTCTTGAAGTTCTGCGCCGAGGAAAAGCTGCTGGTCAACTTCCACGGCGTCAACGAGCCCACCGGCTTGTCGGTGACCTATCCCAATGAGATCACCCGCGAGGCCGTCCGCGGCCTGGAGAACGTCGGCAACGCCTCCAACCGTAACTATGCCACCCAGGCCCGTTTCCTGACCCGGCAGCTCTTTACCCGGTACTTAGCCGGCCATGCCGACTGGACCCCCGCCTGTAATACGGCCATGCAGATCGCTTCCCTGATCCTCATCGATTCTCCCCTGAACGTCATCGCCACCCATCCCAACGATATCCTCTCCAACCCGGCTGTGGAAATGATCAAGAGCATCCCTACCGTCTGGGACCAAACCCTGGTGCTGCCGGTCAGCGAGATCGATAAGCTGGCGGTTTACGCCAAGCAGTCCAAGGGCAGCTGGTATCTGGGCGGCATCTACCACAACGAGGAGGATCAGCAGGCCCAGCAGATCCGGTTCGACTACGACTTCCTGGACGAGGGCAGCTATCAGATGGAGCTGTGGGTCGACAATGAGGACGGTTCCAAGGAGAAAATCGAAAAGACGGTCACCAATCAGGATTCCTTCCGTTCTCTGGTTCCCGCCAACGCCGGCTTCGCCGCCCGCTTCACCAAGCTCTCGGCCAGCCAGTACGGCGGCGAGATTCTCGACGGCAGGCCCCTGACCTTCACTGCCGCAGACCAAAAGGCCGTGATCAAATACACCACCGACGGCAGCGATCCCATGACCAGCCCCACCGCCCTTACCTACAGCCAGCCCATCGCGCTGGAGCAGTCCTGCAAGGTGCGGGCGGCTATCGTGGAGGGCGACGGCGCGGGAACCGCGTTTGCCCACCAGTTTAACATGGGTAAGCCGGAAGTCGCTTCGGACATTGTATACGGCCAGTCCGAGACCACCGTAACCCTTTCCGCCAACATGGAGGCGGACATCTACTATACCGCAGACGGATCCGAGCCTTCTACGGATTCGGCCAAGTATGCCGCGCCCCTGCGCTTTACCGAGGACTGCGTTTTGAAAATACTGGCCGTATTCCGGAAGGATGGGACCCGCGTAACCGACGCCATTCAAATCGGTATCAAGAACCAGCCCGCTATTGTACCCAACGTTTCTTTGACCGACGCGGATTATACCGACGCAAAAACCGGCTGGGACAGCATCGGCGTGGATAAGAACTGCAAGAACGGTCCTATCTCCATAAACGGGATAAAGTACGACCGGGGTGTGGGCGTGAACGCCAACGGGTACTTCGAATACAACGTCCCGGCCGGCGCGACATATTTGGTAGGTACTGTAGGGATCGACGACGCGGTAAAGGAAAATGTAAACGACGGCCATAAAGCCTCTGGTAACTGTGTGATTTCCTTCGACGGTAAGGAGGCCTGGTCCTCGGTGGTCTTCCGGCCCGACGAGCATATCACCTTTAAGGTTGCCGTTCCCGCGGGGGCCAAAACGGTCCGCATCGACCTGCTGGACGGCGGCGACGGCATCACCTGCGACAATATCTCCATCGGCAGCGCCGGCTGGCTGGGCGAGAATATCGACATGACCCAACCCGAGCCTCTGGACCCCAACGCGGCCTACATATCGGACGACATGGTCGTCGACCGTCAAAGCGGCCTGGACGGCTGCATCGGCCTGGACGGCTGGCAGGACGGCGCCCCCATCACAGTGGGCGATAAGCTCTACAGCAAGGGACTGGCCAACTATACGGCCGTGGACGGTTCCGCTCATTTCACAGTGCGGATTCCCGACGGTGCCAAGCGGATAACCGGCGTGGGCGGCGTGGATACCGCCGCTTGTAAAAGGTTCTGTGACGACGAAGGATATCTGGACCAAGCCAAGGCGAATTTCAAGTTTATTTTCCGGGATGCGGACAGCAAAGAACTGGATGTGCAGACCACTGCGAACGCCGGATACGGCGAGGAGCTCCAGATCGCCTATGATATTCCCGAAAACGCCGCGACGGTTGAGATACAGTTCCTACCCGGCGGCCGGGATAACGCCGGCTACGGTTACGCTTCCATCGGAAACCTGGGCTTCACCAGCGTCACCAGCGATATCATCTATATTTCGGCCGACATGATCATCGAATCCCAAAGCGGCTGGGGCAGCTACAACACCATAAACGTCTGGCCCCAGGGCGTGGCGATTACCATTGCGGAAAAGACCTACGCTTCCGGTCTTTGCAATCATTCGTCTCCCGACGGTTCGGCCAAATTTATCGTCAAGTTGCCTGCCGGCGTTACAAGGCTCACTGGCGTAGGCGGCGTGGATATGGCGGCCTGTAAAGCTTTCTGTGACGCCGACGGGTATTTGACCCAGGCCAAAGCCAGCTTCAAGTTTATCTTCCGGGATGCGGATGGCAAGGAACTGGACGCGCAGACCACCAAGAGTGTGGATTACGGTCAAAGCGTAACCATCTCCTATGCTATTCCCCAAAACGCCAATACCGTGGAAATTCAATTTCTCCCCGGAGACCGGGACAACGCCAATTTCGGCTACGCTTCCATCGGCGACCTCTGCTTCTTAAAATAAGAGCGCTCATACGTTCCGCGTGAATTAGGGCGAGGTCCTCCCATCGACCCCTTTGACACCCGGTTCGCCCTTTGGTCAAATCTCTCTGGCCATTCCCTTTGAGACAATAAGCAGGCTGGCGATAGGATGGTCGCAGGCCGTTTGCCGAAATGGTCTGGACCAAAATCGATAGCCTGAACGGGCCTGAACGAAAATCTGCATAAAAAGTTCCGCCGCCAGGATACAGCTGGCGGCGGACTTTTTCTTCAGTTTCGTCTGTTGGCCCGGCGGTTTGGCTTGTAGTCCCGCTATCCTGGGTTGGGACAATCGTACCTGATTTTCCCGCTGGACGCGGGCGATCTTCAGGTATGGATGACCTCACCGGCTTCTCTGGAAGTTCCGTCCATGGTGTTTTTTATATGGTCCGCATGCCTTTCAAGGACATTTGACCGGCTCGATTCAAACAATGGTAACGAAGCTGTTTACCTATTCAAAGCGGACAAGCGTTTTTAAGCGCCGATTCGGGACAGCCTGGACGGCCATTTTGATAGATTGTCTTAAGCAGCCTATAAACAGCCCCAGCAATCGCAAAAATCGATTTCTACAGTCGGACCAAGCGTAGTGCAAGCTATTACATTTTGGCAAAAAGGTCTCCCGAAACTGATGTTCGGGAGACTTTGCTACATAGCGCGCTGCCGGCAGGCCGGCGCGAAACTTCTTCCTTTATGAATTTACGCTTTCTTCATTCCGGCGGACGCAGCGGATTCCTTTGACGCAGCCTCGGCTTTTGCATCCGGCTGTTTGGCCGTTCGCCGGGCGGGCGTCTCCTTAGATTCGGCCTTAGTCGCCGTCTTTCGGGCGGCAGGCTTTTTGGCCGCCGGTTTCTTTCTCACAGGCTTCTCGGGTTTGTCGGCTTCGGCCTCTTCTTTCTCGGCCTTGGCAGGCGCTTTTTTCGCCGCCGGTTTTTTGGCGGCTTTGGACTGAACCGGTTCGATACGCCACTTCTGGTTATCGCCGTTTACGTCCTCCCAGATTTGCAGCCGGGCACCCTCCTCCTGAGAAAGTCCCACTACGTCCAGACATTTGTCGGTAAAGCGGGCCTTGATTTTGCAGCAGCCTTCCTCGGCTGGCTCCACATACCAAAGTTGGCTGCCTATATGGGCGATTGCGTCCCACTGATGCACCCAGGAGCCGTCGTCCACGCCGGCTGCGATGATGTCCAAGGCCTTTTCCGACGCCTTACAAATCAGCTTATAGCAGCCGCCGTCCTCCGCGGCAAACCGCCAGAGCTGACGGTCGCTTCCGTCGGCGGCGGCCAGCCGGACCAGCTCGTCTCCCGCCATCTCGGGTACGCCGGCTTCAATAACCCTGCCGCTTTGCTTGGCTACAATCGTATAATACGTATCCGCCTCCAAGAGCCTCTTGCCCGTTTTTTTCTCCGCCATAGCCTTCAACTCCTTACACAAATTGGTATTTGCTGGTTTTATTATAGCATCCCCTTTATATTTGTCAACTGATATGAATAAAAAAAGATATAGATGAAGATAATTTCATATTTTGCACAATAAAGAAAGGGCAATATTCCGCATAATTCCCTTTTTCTCTTTTAAACCCGGCAGCCATATTCGTCTCGCTTCCTGTCGCGTTTCTTTCCTTCGCCCTCCTTCGGCCAAAAGCGTCCCAAAGGGGAGGAAAGGCGTTACGGCGGCGGCCGGCGTGCGTATGAAGCAAAATGAATAAATATGCAGAAATCAAGCGGTTTCTATTGACAATTGGGGTGGGAAAGAGTATTTTAATAAAGGATTCTATTCCATACGCGTAAGGGTGTGGAAATATTGGCGTTCTCGCGCTCCGCTCGATATTTGCGGTTGAAAATCGAAAACCGCTTTCCGGGTCGAAACCTTCTGTTTTCCAGGATTGCCTTCTGAACTTTGTACAGAACGCCGACGGAACTCAGAACGCGCGGCGCCGTCTGTCTGGAATGACGGCCGCTTTGCGGCGCGCATTCCGCAAACCAACAAATTTGGGGGATGTACACATGAAAAAATGGATCGTTTTGGCCATGGCCGCCCTTATGTGCTTTGGCGCAGCCGCCTGCAGCAGCGGCGCGGCCGCCAATCAAGTGTTCAGTAAGGACGATTTGGCCGGTAAGACCATCGGCGTGCAGACCGGCACCACCGGCGACATTGTCAACGCCGACGAGTACGAAAAGGAGCACGGCTCCAAGATCATGCGGTATAACAAGGGTATGGACGCTGTGCAGGCCTTAAAGCAGGGCAAGGTGGACGCCGTTATTATCGACGCCGAGCCCGCCAAGGCGTACATAGAAAGCGCCAAGGGCCTGAAGATTCTGGACGACAAGTTTGACCCCGAGGATTACGCCTTCTGCATCAAGAAGGGCGACACCCAGCTTCAGGCGGATATCAACGGCGCGCTGGCCGAGCTCAAGGCCGACGGTACGCTCCAGGCTATCATCGACAATCACATCGGCGAGAACGCCGGCAAAAATCCCTATACCTCTCCTGCCGGCGCGGACCGTTCCAAGGGCAAGCTGACCATGGCCACCAACGCCACCTTCCCGCCCTACGAGTCCACCGAGGGCAGCAAGATTGTGGGTATCGATCCCGATATCGCCCAGGCCATCTGCGATAAGCTGGGCTATGAGCTGGAAATCACCGATATGGAGTTCGATTCCATCATCCCGGCCGTGGATTCCGGCAAGGCCGATTTTGGCGCCGCCGGCATGACCGTAACCGAGGAGCGCCTGCAAAACGTGGATTTCTCCGACACCTACGCCACCTCTAGACAGGTTATCATCGTGCGGGAGAAATAAGCGAAAAGCGGTTTGAAACAAAAAAGGCTGTCTGTCGGCAGCCTTTTTTGTTTCTGTTCGCCGCGCAAGCCGTATACGCTCTGGGCATAAACGCATATGCGGTCCTCTCCCCCGCCGGTTTTCGCCTGGCCGGCCGGTGCGGCCCCGTGCGCGGAAGATACATGAAAGCTACCATATCTGAAAAGGAGTGAAGCCTGTGGACGGTTTATCCCAGTGGTGGCAGGACGCTGTCGCCAATCCGTTTTATCAAACCTTTATCGCCAAAGACCGGTACATGATGATTATAAAGGGTCTGGGGCAGACCCTTCTACTCACCCTGCTGGCCGTATTGATCGGCTTTCTGCTGGGGTTTCTCATCGCCGTCGTCCGCTCCACGGCCGATAAGCAGAAGGAATTGAAAAAGGGCAATCCCATCCTGCGATTTTTGCTGCGGTTTTTGAACGGCGTCTGTAAGGTGTATCTCACCATTTTCCGGGGTACGCCGGTCATTGTGCAGCTGCTGATCTTTAACTTTGTCATATTTGGTTCGATCCGGGGAAGCGGCGGGGTATTCTTTGTGGCCGTGCTTACCTTCGGCCTCAACTCGGCCGCCTACGTGGCCGAAATCTTCCGTTCGGGTATTATGTCCATCGAGGCCGGCCAGTTTGAGGCCGGCCGGAGCTTGGGCTTCAGCTATGCCAGCACCATGCTGCATATCATTCTGCCCCAGGCCTTTAAAAACGTTTTACCCGCTTTAGCCAACGAATTTATCGTTCTGCTCAAGGAGACCTCTGTGGTGGGCTACATAGCCGGACAGGATCTGACCCGGGCGGCCACCCAGATTCAAAGCCAGACCTATCAGGCGCTCTTCCCGATGGTCAGCGTGGCGCTGATTTATCTGCTGCTGGTCATGGGTCTGACCAAGCTGGTTTCCCTGCTGGAAAGGAGGCTGCGCAACAGTGAGCACTGAGGCTTTGATCACCGTAAGGAACCTGTGTAAACATTACGGTCAGCTCCACGCGCTGGACGGGGTGAGCACCGAAATTCGAAAGGGCGAAGTGGTGGTTATCATCGGACCGTCCGGATCAGGCAAATCCACCTTCCTGCGTTCTCTGAACCTTTTGGAAGAGCCCACCAGCGGCGAGATCGTCTTTGAGGGGGTTGATATCACCGACCCCAAGGTGGATATCAATCAGCACCGGCAGAAGATGGGCATGGTCTTCCAGCAGTTTAACCTTTTCCCCCACATGAATATTCTGAAGAATATGACCCTAGCTCCCATGAAGCTGCACGGTCTTTCCAAGGAAGATGCCCAAAAAAAGGCCATGGAGCTGTTGGAAAGGGTCGGTCTAGCCGACCGGGCCGCCGCCTACCCTTCTCAGCTTTCTGGCGGGCAGAAGCAGCGCATCGCTATTGTACGCGCCCTGTGTATGGAGCCGGACGTAATGCTCTTCGACGAACCCACCTCCGCCCTGGACCC
>JAAVYX010000002.1 GCA_022791355.1 Clostridiales bacterium
AAAAGATGGGGTCGCGCCTCGCGATCAAGTATTGGTGTATTCCGATAAGGATACCTGGCGCGAAACCTCCCACTCAACTAAATCAAAAAAAGGAAAATCTGGCGCGAAACCTCTATCTTACTAAGAAAAAAGAAAAGAAAATCCTTTCTCCCAGTCCATACAAACGAAAAAACAAGCAAAAGAAAATTCCGCCGCAAAGCGGCAATCACTCCACATCCTTGACGTACTGAATCACATGACTGCGGAAGAGAATCCCGTCCAGATGGTCGATCTCATGACAAAGGGCACGGGCCTTGAGGTCCTCGCCCGAAACGGTAAAGGTGTTTCCCTGCCGGTCCTGGGCCTGGACGGTCACCCTTTGGGGCCTGCGAGTAATCCCCCAGTCCCCGGGGCAGGACAGACAGCCCTCCAGCTCCTCCTGCCGGCCGTGCTTTTCCACAACTACCGGGTTGATCAGCTCGATAACCCCCTCGCCCACGTCCACGATGCAAATCCGCCGAAGGATGCCCACCTGCGGAGCGGCCAGACCGCAGCCATCGGCCTCCTTTAAGGTTTCGATCATGTCGTCCAGCAAAACCGCCAGCTTTTCATCGAATTTTTCCACCGGGCGGCAGACCTTGGTGAGCACCGGGTCGCCCTCCTTGACAATGTTGCGAATCGCCATAAAAATTACCTCCCTGTTTATCCTGCCCATGGCCGCGGGCTTTTTGCATATATGCGTGTATCTTTTATAATATGCCCTCCGGATTCATGTCCAGATAGGCCGTCGCCTTTTTCCCCGCAAGCTCCTTGCCGAACCGGACGAGACACAGCCGCATGAGCTGCCGGAAGCGGGCGTTGTTTTTGCATTTGATCAGCATACGATACCGGTATTTATTGCTGACCTTGGGCACGGCCGCCGGCGACGGCCCCAGCACCACCACCCGCACGTCGGCGAAGTCGGCCGCCGTCAGACGTTTGATCCGCTCCAAAAACCAATTGGCGCCGTCCTCGGCCGCCTGCCGGTCCTCCGATACGAAAACGGCCAGCCCCAAATCGCAGTAGGGCGGGTAGACCATCAGCTTACGAGTCAAAATTTCCTGTTCATAAAAGGCGTCGTAGTCCTGGGCCTCGGCCAGACGGATCATGGAGCTGTCCGGGTCCAGGGTCTGCACCACGGCCAGCCCCGGGCTCTCCCCCCGGCCCGACCGGCCCACCACCTGGGTGAGCAGGGAAAAGGCCCGTTCAAAGCCCCGGTAGTCCTGGGCGTACATGGCCTGGTCGGCGCCGAGCACCCCCACCAGGGTCACCCGGGGAAAGTCCAGCCCCTTGGCCACCATCTGGGTGCCCAGCATGATATCGTAATCCCCGGCCGCGAATGCGGTTAGATTTTTCTCGTAAGCGTCCCGGGTCATGGTGGAGTCGGCGTCCATACGCAGGATACGGGCCGCCGGGAACAATGCCTGTAATTCCCCTTCCACCCGCTGGGTACCCATGCCGGCGTACCGGACGTGCTCGCTGCCGCATTCCGGGCAGACGGTGACGTAATCCTCCGAATAGCCGCAGTAGTGGCACATCAAACGGCCGTTGGCCGCGTGATAGGTCATGGAGATGGAGCAGTTGGGACAGGTGAGCACATGGCCGCAGGCCCGGCAGGAAACAAAGGTATGATACCCCCGCCGGTTGAGCAGCAGAATGGCCTGCTCCTTTTTGTCCAGGGTTTCCCGCATGCGCTCCAGCAGCAGCTTACTGACGGCCGAGGTGTTGCCCGCCGCCGTCTCCTCCCGCATATCCACCGTTTCCACCCGGGGCAGAAGGGCCGAGCCGTACCGCTGGGAAAGGCGGCAGAGGGTATAGCGGCCGGCCCGTGCCGCCGTAAAGCTTTCGAGGCTGGGGGTGGCCGAAGCCAGCACCAGCAGGCCGCCGTGGTAGGCGCAGCGAAAGCGGGCCACGTCCCGGGCGTGGAAACGGGGGCTGGATTCGGACTTGTAGGTATGCTCCTGCTCCTCGTCCATAATCACCAGCCCTACATCCTGGAAGGGGGCGAATACGGCCGAACGGGTGCCCACCGCGATGCGGGCCTCTCCCCTTTTAACCCGCTTCCACTCGTCCATCCGCTGTCCCAGGGACATGGCCGAGTGGAAGACGGCCACCCCGTCCCCGTACCGCTGGCGGAAGATGGAAAGGGTCTGGGGGGTCAGGGCGATTTCAGGCACCATGACGATCACCCCCCGGCCGGTCTCCGACACCGCGTCCACCAGCTTTAAAAAGACCTGGGTCTTGCCGCTGCCGGTCACGCCGTAGAGCAGGGCCGCGCCGCCTGCGCCCTTTTGCGAAGCCCCCTCGCCCTTTCCGGCCCGCTCTCCCTCCAGCCCCGCCGCCTGACGGTATTTTTTCCACAGCTGGTCATAGGCCTCCTTCTGGGCCTGGGTCAGTTCGATTTTTCGGGGCGCGGCGGCCTGTCCGCCGCCGGACGGGGTCCGCAGGACCTCCTGCTCGTACAGCTGGAGAACCCCCCGCCTGCGCAGGGTGGCGACGACCGCCTCGGTAACCCCGGCGAAATAACAGATTTCCTTGACGCTGGCCGTCCCGGCCTCCTCCAGAAAGTCCGCCACGGCCTGCTGCTTGGCCGTCAGCTTGACCGGTTCCTCCAAGGGCGCCAGCCGGGCCATACGGACGGTGGCGTCCCCCATACGGCGGACGGCGTCGTCGGTCCGGACCAAAACCCCCTTTTTCACCAGCTCGTCGGGCAGAGTACTGTCGGCCGCAAGGCCCATGACCTCCAAAAGCCGGTCCCGCTCCACCGCGCCGCCGCTGTCCAACAGATGACGGGCCAGACGGCGGGCGTCGCCCGGCAGGGCCTCCAACGTCTCCTCTGTGACCGAGGAGTCGATTTGGTAGGAGGCCACCATGCGCAGGCTGATGCCGGCGGGCAGCAGTACCCGCAGGGCGTCGAAGTATGTACAAAAGGTATGCTCCTTGAGCCAGACGGCCAGACGCAGCATCTCGTCGTTTAAAAGGGGCCGCCTGTCCAGGAGGGCCAGCACCGGCTTGAGCTTATCCGCCGTGGGAGGCGGGGACTCGCCGGGCCCGGCAGCCGTGCGTTCCCCCTCCCCGGGCAGGGGCTCGATGCGCATCAGGACCCCCTGCCGCTTGCGGTTGCCCCGTCCGAAGGGGACCAGGACGCGGCAGCCGGGCTGGGCGGCGGCCATGTCAAAGGGCAGCAGATAGTCGAACAGCTTATCGAAATGGTAGACCGCGCCTTCCACGGCTACCTTGGCGACCCTTGGCTTTTGCACATCCTGACCCTCCTTTGCTTATTTTATTTTTCCCAGTGGGAGAATTTTACCATTTATCGTTTTTTCGTTTTGCGGCGGATTTCTTTTTCTATTTTATGGTAAGGAAAAGGTTCCGTCGCAAAGACCTTTTTTCTTTTATTTTTGATTGGGTTGGGTGGAGGTTTCGCTTCAGATTTTTCTGTTTTTATTTAGATGAGATGGAGGTTTCGCGCCAGATATCCTTATCGGAATACACCAATACCGTATCGCGAGGCGCGACCCCATCTTTTGTGACGCGACAAAAGATGGGGGAGAAAAACGCGCACGGGGGTTGGCCACCCCC
>JAAVYX010000026.1 GCA_022791355.1 Clostridiales bacterium
CATGCTGTACGAGATGCTCACCGGCCGTCTGCCCTTCCAGGCCGAAAGCGCCGTTTCGGTGGCTATTATGCAGCTGCAAACCGAACCCCAGCTCCCCCGGGAGATCAACGGCTCTATCCCGCTGGGGCTGGAGCAGATCACCATGCACGCCATGCAGAAGGATCAGCAGAAGCGGTATCAGTCGGCGGCCCAGGTGCTCCAGGACCTGGAGGCCTTTAAGCGCGACCCCTCCATCACCTTCCGCTATTCCTACTTTGTGGATAATTCTCCCACCCGCTACGTCGGCGGCCAACTGCCGGGGACGGAGGAACAGTCGGCTGTCGAGGAGGAAGAGGAGGAGCCCCGCCGTTCTCCCCTGATTCCGGCCTTAGCCGGTATCGCGGCGGCCTTTATTCTAACCGTGGTGCTGCTCAGCGTCTTTTTGCTGCCCCGGCTTTTCGGATCTTCGGGCGCCGAGCTGGCCTGTCCCAGCTTTGTGGGCCAGAGCTTCGACGCCATCAAGGCAAATCCCGAATACGCCGAGCTGAACATCAATCCGGTTTCCTACGATTACAATAACCAGTACGAGGCGGGCAAGGTCTATAAGCAGGAGCCCGACCCCGGCCGCTCCATCAAGAAAAAGAGCACCATCAAGGTCTGGGTGAGCACGGGTAAAAAAAGCCTGTCGGTGCCCGACGTCTACGGGTTGGACAGCGCAACCGCCATCTCCAGCCTGCGCAGCCACGGTCTGACCGTGGTCACGGTGGAGACCCCCGACGAGGATACGGCCAAGGACCGGGTGGTTAAGACCGTTCCGGCCAGGGGGGACAGTATCGCCGAGGGCGGCGAGGTGACCATTTATGTCAGCCAGGGCCCGCCGGTAACCTATGTGG
The DNA here is from genome assembly GCA_022791355.1 of Clostridiales bacterium. Taxonomy (GTDB): domain Bacteria; phylum Bacillota; class Clostridia; order Oscillospirales; family Acutalibacteraceae; genus Howiella. The sequence continues at coordinate 873 of JAAVYX010000026.1, forward strand.
ACCTGCCCAGTCTGGTGGGACTCAACGTGGAGGACGCCAAGCGCCTGATTTTGGAAAAGGGCCTGACCATCGGCAGCGTCTCCAAGGTGGACAGTACCTCTCCCGCCAACCTCGTCATCTCCCAGGACCCCAACAATAAGGATAAAAAGCAGGTGGCCCAGGGCAGCGCGGTGAATATGACGGTCAGCACGGGCGTGCCGCCCCAGACCGAGCCCACCGAATACACCGCCGATTTGGAGATTAAGCTCCCGGACGATTACGAGACCAGCGTTTACACCGTTTCGGCCTGGCTGGACGGGGAGGAGATCAAATCGGTGAAGGTGGATTCCTCCCAGCGGCACAGCTATACCTTTACCCTGACCTCGGCCAATGAGACGGCCAGCGTCCAGATCAAGATCGAGGGCAAGCCCTATTTGGACTATACGGTCAACTTCAAGGAAAGCTCGGCCAAGTTGGTCAAGACCTACACCTATACCCCGGCCTCCACGCCTTCGGGCAGTGGGGAAGAGGACTGAGGATACGCGTATGACGACACAGGCCGGCCCTACGGGCCAGCGGAAAATCGGACGAATCGTCAAGGCCATTGCCGGCTTCTACTTTGTAGAGGCCGGCAGCGGTTTGTATACGGCGGACGGCGGCGTCCGCCGGGAGGTTTACCCCTGTAAGGCCAGAGGGGTATTTCGGAAAAAGGGCCAGTCCCCGCTGGTTGGGGACATGGTCCGTTTTGTGCCGCCGGCCGCCGGCCCTCTGACGGGGGAGGGACCCCTCTGTCCCCAGCCGCCGGCCGAGGGCCTGGAAACCGGTCTGGTGGAGGAGCTGCTGCCCCGGAAAAACAGCTTGATCCGCCCGCCTCTGGCCAATCTGGACGCCCTGTATATCATATCTTCCTTCGCCGCCCCCGCCCCCAGTCATCTGGTGATCGACAAGCTCATCGCCATTGCCGAGCGTAGGGAGATTGAGCCGGTTCTGGTTTTCAATAAATGCGACCAGGGAGACTTTTCCCGTTGGCAGGCGATTTACAAGGGGGCCGGTTTTCGTACCTATGTGGTTTCGGCCCGCACGGGAGAGGGAATCGAGGATTTACTGGATAGTCTTTCGGATGGGGTGCGGGTTTTCACCGGCAACTCGGGGGTGGGCAAGTCCAGTCTTTTAAACCGGCTCTTTCCTGAGCTCGAACTGGCCACGGGAGAAATTAGTCAGAAGCTGGGACGGGGACGGCATACCACCCGGCATGTGGAGCTGTTTCCCCTGCCCGGCGGGGGCTACGCGGCCGATACCCCGGGCTTTTCCTCCCTGGATTTGGAAAAATCCGAGCTGGTGTTAAAGGACCAGCTGCCCGGAGCCTTCCGGGAGTTCGCTCCCTATCTGGGAGACTGTCGTTTTACCTCCTGCTCCCATACGGGGGAGAAGGGCTGCGCGGTGGGCGCGGCGGTGGAGGCGGGGAAAATCGCCCCCGAGCGGTATGAGAGCTATAAGGCGCTTTTTGAAGAGGTCAAGGATATTAAGGAATGGCAGCTGCGTTAAAGTCTGTTTTAAAACGGGAGGAACGCCGGGTTTTTGTTCAGGAGCAGGGGAGCGCAAGGAGGAAACCGCAAGAAAGGCTTTCGCCTTTCGAGAATTTCGGACGCTGCAAGCGCCTGTTCATGGACAAAAGGACGTTTTTTCGGCGTTTTAAAAAAGACTCTAGAGGACGTTTGAAGACGTTATCTAGCTTTGTCAAGGGAAAACGTACTTTTCTGCATTCAAAAAACAAATACAAAACCATCTACCTCCAAGGGATCATACGCCCAGTAGCCGCCCAAAGGGCGGCCCTCACGGGCGGCCAAAAAAAGGTTAGCATCGTTTTCGGATTTGGCTCACCGCTGGATCCTACGGCGTTTTACGAGAGATAAACTCACGCAGGCAAGGGGGATGTAGCCGCTCGGCAGAGCGGCCGTCAGTAGCCGTCCTTTAGGATGGCCGCCAGGTAGCCGCTCGGCAGAGCGGCCGTCAGTAGCCGTCCTTTAGGATGGCCGCCAGGTAGCCGC
>JAAVYX010000003.1 GCA_022791355.1 Clostridiales bacterium
GTTTGCTGGTATAAGTTTCAAAACAACAAAATCACATATACCTGCCCTGTTGAGGACGAAATGATACTGGATATTTTTATTATTCCAGACAATAGTAATATTAACGGCTACCCGGTTCTTCTGGATTGTAATCAGCAGGAAATTGAATAAATTTCTTAAAGAGAGCATAGCAGAAACCCGCCAGAGTTTCACTTCATCGGTGGGGACTTCACCTATTTTGCAAGCAGTCTTGCGCCAACGATACGGGCCGTATGCGAGATAGCTCTCATTTCCAATTTTCACAAGCATATCAACTTGGAGCTTCCATGGATCAGATTACAAATGTCTATACGCTCGGGGCCACAGTTTTCGCTCTCTTTGGCGAGTACAATCGCATACGAGATAAACGGCAGCTCAACGACAGGCTCTTTGAAGCCGCTGCAAAATCTGTAAGCGCTGACAGAGCCGAAAGGCAACGGTCTATCCGACAGTTAGGAGAAGAATAGGAGGCTGCAATTGGTATGCAATACGAACAGTCTCGCCAAGCGATGCGTTTGGTTAGCCAAATACAAATATATGAAGTTAACATCGTCTACCTTCGGGGGCAAATACGCACAGCAACGGCCTAAAGGGCGGCCCCCGCGGGCGGTCCAAAAGAGGGCCGTCGGGGGAACTAGCAGCGTTCTCGCTTTGGCCCCCCTGGGCGTATTCGCCCTTGGAGGGAAATAGTTGCCATCTGCTAACATGGGGAAATACGCCCGGCGGCGTCTCGAAAGGACGCGGAACGAGAACAAACGGCCCCCTCGGATTTGGCGGGCGCAAACCCGCCGGCCGCCTCTTTGGGGCGGCCGCCGGCGGGCCGGTTTTCCGACCGGCTATCGGGCAACCGCGCTCATCTGGCTTTCGCGTGACGGCCAAGGCAAGGCGGTATGCGCGGGGCCAGGCCGGATTTTTTCTTGGAGGCGAACGATATGCCGCCCCATGTGCAATTCTACCTTGCCCATCCCGCCTCGCTATGGGAAGGCGGACGCGGCGAGGTTGCAAACGGCCTGCTCCGGCAGCATGTGCCGAAACGCGGCTACAAGCCCTCTTCTCGGAGGAAACGCTCTGAAAGTTTACCCAAAAACTTAGCCGCCGGATCGTAAACGCCCGGCTTGGTATACCCCGCAGAAGTCTTTTTCAGGGCTCGTTGCACGTCGCCCCACAATTTGCAGGGGACAAAACGCGCCGGTCTATAAAACCGGATTTGCCGGGCTTTGCCCGGATTCGGTCCGGCGGATGGACTTGGCTATGATGTCGATGGTCTTTTCGGCCTTGGGCAGATCGCTGTTGGACACGCCGAACAGCATACAGACAAATACGTCGGGATATTCCAGAGAAAACAGCCGGACATTCCAGCATTCCGGCTCGCCGTCGTAAAACACGCCTATGCCGTCCCGCCGGGCCGGGCAGCCGTCTATGACGTAGTCCTTTCGGACCTCGGACTGGTAATGATACCGCAGGTCCTCCCAGGATTGTATCGCCATGCTGGCAAAATCGTCCAAGGAAGCCGACTGGAGGTCCTGCTCCTTGGGATAACAGTAAAGGGTCATTTCAACCGCGCCGTCCCCGCTGTAAAGATTGAGCGCAGCGTCCGGATAGTCGGCCTCGTAGCCGCCGTCATACCAGCCGGCGGGGGCCGTTACGGTAAATCGCTTGTCCAGGGAGGTAAAGGGCGCGGACTTATCCCGGATCTCCGCCAGGGTGGGCTCCGAGCTGTAGGCCGTCCCGCGCCGGTCCGGACGAAGGACGCAACCGCAGGCGCATATGGCTATCGCACAGGCCAGCAGCAGGACTAATGGTTTTTTCCGGTATGCATCGTCTGTTCTCCTCAAAACCTTTTCGTTATCTCTGTACGCCCCCCGCGCCGCCGGCGGCGATTCGTTCCGCCTCCGCCGCCGAAACCAGGTTGGCGTCTCCGGGTACGGTAAACTTGAGCAGGGAGGCCGCCACGGCGAAATCGATGGCCCGCTGGTCCTCCTGTCCGTCCAGCAGGGCGTAAATCAGCCCGGCGGCAAAAGCGTCCCCAATGCCCATACGTTCGATGACCTGCGTATCGTACCGCCGGGAGCAGACCCAGCTCCCATCCCGCCACAAAAGGGCCGACCAGCGGTTTTGGCTGGCAGAGGGAGCGTCCAGCATGGTCATGGCCACCAGCCCAAAGCCGAACCGTTCGGTTAAACGGCGGGCGATTTCTTTACAGCCCTCCACCGGGTCCCCCGGGGCCGTGATGCCGAAAATGTCGGCGTCGTCCTCCCGGTTGGCGATGCAGACATCCACATAGGGCATCAGCTTCTCCATCGTTTTTGCGGCCTGCTCCATACTCCACAGGCGGCTGCGGTAGTTCAAATCGCAGGAGACGGCGCAGCCCGCCGCCTTGGCCGCCTGACAGGCCTCCAGACAGAGGGCGGCCGCGTTTTGACTCAGAGCGGGGGTCACGCCGCTGAAATGGAACCAGTCGGCTCCCGCGAATACGGCCGGCCAGTCGAAATCGCCGGGCTCGGCCTCGGCCATAGAGGACCCGGCCCGGTCGTAGAGCACCTGCGCCGGCCGGGCGGCCGCCCCCTTCTCCAAATAGTAAATGCCGATACGCCGGCCCTGCCGGCGGATGAAGGAGGTGTCCACCCCGTACCGCCGCAGGGCGTTGACGGCCGCCTGGCCGACGGCATGGTCGGGCAGGGCGGTGACGTGGGCGGCCTCCATGCCAAAGGCGCACAGGGAAACGGCCGCGTTGGCCTCGGCCCCGCCGTAAACCGCGTCGAAGGCCTCGGCCTGGACAAGGCGGGTATACCCCGCCGGGGAAAGGCGGAGAAGAATTTCCCCAAAGGTGATGATTCTCGGCATAAGCGCCTCCTTACGAGCGGACCAGATGGACGGCGAAGCCGCCTATCTCGTCTTTGATATACAGAAATGTGGTGCGGCCCAGGGAATCCACCTTCCGGCTGGACCCGTCGAAGACGAAGCCTTTTGCCGCAAGATACCGCTCGGCCCGGTCCACATCGGCGGTGGATATGGCCAGATGGCCCATGGTTCCCCGGCCCATGCTCTTCATGACCTCCACGCCCTCGCCCACAAAGTAGGAGACGGGGATTTCGTCGGCCGGAAGGCCCAGCAGGGCGGAAAACCGGCGGGCCGTATCGGCCGCCTGCTCAGCGGGGCAGTTGATTCCCACGTGGGCCAGCTTAAGGTCCAGCATTGTCCGGACGGCCGCCTGGGCCAAAGCCTCCACGCCGGCCCAGTCGCCCGCGTCTATCAGCGCGTCGGGAGCCATCCAGCTTCCCCCGCAGGCCAGGACCTGGGGCAGGGCCAGATAGCCGCCGAGGTTCCCCGGACCGATACCGCCGGTGGGTACCACCCGCAGCCCTGGGAAGGGCCCGGACAGGGCCTTCAGCATGTTAACGCCCCCCGCCGCCTCGGCGGGAAAGAATTTGACGGCGGCCAGCCCCAGCTTTACGGCCTGCTCCATCTCGGAAGCGGTGGAACAGCCGGGCAGCATGGGGATGTTCCGGGCGGCGCACCATTCGATGATCTCCCGGTCAAAGCCGGGGCTGACGATGTACTTGGCGCCGGCCTCCACGGCCCTTTGGGCCTGTTCCGTAGTGACGACGGTGCCCGCTCCCACCAGCGCGTCGGGCATGGCCTGGCAGATGGCGGCGATGGCCCGTTCCGCCCCTTCGGTCCGGAAGGTGATTTCGGCGGTTGGGATGCCGCCGGCCGTCAGAGCCCGCATAAGGGGAACAGCTCCTGCCGGGTCGGAAAGCTTGATCACCGGGATCAGCCCGATAGCGCCGAGACTTTGCAAAACAGCGTGCATACTAAATATCCTCCTTAAACGCTTACCATCCGCCTTTATGGGCATCATACGCCCGGCCGCCGTCCTTTCAGGCCTTGGGCCATGCCGGGCGACGGCGCATCAGACGGTCAAGCCGTGTGGCCGCCTGTGCGGCCGGACAGAATCGTACGGTCCGCCTGGTTTATTCCCAAAAGCGTATGCGGCCTAAAAAGTAGATGGTATAAGTTTTTACGCGTGTATGGAATCTTTCGAGGCTTGTCGTTTTATTTTGGTTGAAGCAGACCGCTTTTCCATTTATAGTCGTATTCATCTTGCATAATCTGCTTCCAGCGGGGAAAGAACCTCCGGATTCAGCGATACCCAAACAACCGCGTATGCGCACAGCCGCATGCTCAAGGTACCGTCGTCTCGGCCGTCCCGTAAAAGGCGGGTAATGCTTTCCGCCTGGGCAATATCCTCATCGCACAAGGGATTGCCCAAACGCAGGTACCGCGGAAAGGCCCGCAGCATTTTCCGATAATCGCCGTCCCAGTTCATGCCGCCGTTGACCGTAATTTCGTGCTCAATACGGCCCGCGATACGGATGGCCTCGCCTTGGGCGGTCTGGGCTTTTCCGTTGGGCGGGACGAGATAGCCCCAAAGCCATTGAAACGCCTTGCTTTTGCTTTCCTCCGGCACATGGATGGAGGACACGCCATCGTGAAAGACAGCTTCCTCTGCGGGCTCCACGCCAAAGATTTGACAAAGACGTTCCAGCCCTTCCGTCTGCCTGCACAGGAACTCCGGGTCGGTGATTCCTCGTTTGACACGTTGAAAACGTTTCGCCGACCTGTGCAGAAACTCCCGACAGCGGTTTGTGATCTCCGCTCCGCGGTCCAAAAGAAGCCCACAAATCTCCAGCAGTTCCCTATAGGGCAAGCGGTCCTGCAGGAGGGTTGTTTCCAGCGGCGTAAGAAACCCCGGCAAATCATTCCGGCCCGATTTGACGTTGACGTCTGCGCCGGCGGCCAACAGCGCCTTCACTGCGTCCGCGCGTCCGTACAGCGCTGCAAGGTGCAGGGGGGTCACACCAAAATTGTCGGCGACGTCCACATTAGCGCCCAAATCGATTAAGAGCTGCGCGTCGCCTTTCCAAGCGGAAGCTTGGCTGAAAATGGGTGTTTTTCCATAGTAATCCTTAAAATTTACATCCGCGCCCTGTTCTTTGGCCCAAAGGGCAAATTCCCTTGGTAAAGGCGACAGGGAAAAGAGATTGGAGCCGAATTTGGTATGCGTGATCGCATTGGGTTCGCAGCGCAAAAACTGCTCCTTGAGCGCCGCGATATCGCCGCTCTCCAAAAGTTCCTTCATTTCTTTCGGAAGCGTTTTCCGCCTTTTAGCCATATGCCCTCCAAATCATTTGTTTATATACCTGATTATAAAATATTTGTCCGCTGCACGCAATGCATATCCAAAGACTGATTTTAGCAGAGAAGAAAAAGCGAAATTAGCCGATAGAGGGGAACGCCTGGAGCGGGCGTTTAAAGCTTAGGCCCTCTGCGCCGGCCGGAACGTCTTACGGAAATTCTGCGCATATCCTCTAAAACCTGTCAAACGGGGTTGCGTTTGACGCGGCTATTCCTTACACAAAAAATCGCGCCGTGCGACATGGTGTTGGAGAAATGAGAAAGAGTACGCCTGACGCAAAATATATCGCCCGCTAAATAAATACATAGTACGCCTGCGCGACCCCTTCCGTTCTATTGAACAAAAACAGACAAATTGATATGCGCATCTCGACGGGTCACACAAAAATATCCGGAGAGCGTATATGTACATTTCGTATTATAAGGCATACGACGGCGTCCGGTCAATGTAAATAGATGCTTTAATGATGTAAATCAACGCGTCTTTGCCGGTCCGCCCGCCGGCATATTTGCTTTTATTTGCAAGGTTTCCTTCCTTTTTCCCTCTTTTTTCCGCCGCTTTCCTACGCTATAATAAAAAAAATAGGGCGCGGCCCGGTCAAAGCACGCCCCCGCGCCCCATGTAATTTATAAAACGAGGAGGCCTATTCATGGCAGCGCCCTTTATGAACGAAGATTTTCTGTTGGACACCGAGACCGCCCGCCGGCTTTACCACGATTACGCCGAAGCGCTTCCCATCATCGACTATCACTGCCACGTCAGTCCCAAAGAAATCTGGGAGGACCGGCGGTTCGGCACCATTACCGACGCCTGGCTGGAAGCCGACCACTACAAGTGGCGGGCCATCCGTTCCAACGGCGCGGCCGAGGAAAAGGTGACCGGCTCCGCCTCTGCCAGAGAGAAGTTCGACGCTTTCGCAGCCATGCTGGAAAAGGCGATGGGCAATCCGCTCTATCACTGGACCCATCTGGAGCTCAAACGGTACTTTGGCTATGACGGCTGCCTGTCCTCCAAGACGGCCGATGAGGTCTGGAACCTGTGCAACGCAAAGCTAAAGGAACCGGGCATGGGGGTCAGAGGGCTGATCGAGCAGTCGGGTGTGGAGGTCGTCTGCACCACCGACGACCCGGCCGACTCATTGGAATACCATGAAAAGCTGCAAAAGGACCAAAGCTTTGCCGTGCGGGTACTGCCGGCCTGGCGGCCGGACAAGGCGGTGCACCTGAACGCCGACGGTTTTACCGGTTACATAGCGGCCCTGGGCGAGGCGGCGGGGATGGAAATCGACTCCTTTGACCGGTTGCTGGGAGCCCTCTCCCGCCGGATGGACTTTTTCGCCGGGATGGGCTGCAGGGCCAGCGATCATTCCTTGGGTTACGCCTTTTACCGTCCAACGGGGAAAGAAACGGCCGATGGGATCTTTCAAAAGGCCCTGCGGGGAGAAGATCTTACCTTGGAGGAAATCGAGGGCTATCAGACCGAGCTGCTGCTCTTTTTAGGCCGGGAATACGGCCGGCGGGATTGGGTCATGCAGCTCCATTTGGGACCGGTTCGCAACGCCAGCCGCCGTGTCTTCCAGTCGGTGGGGCCCGACGCGGGCTGCGACTGTATGGGTCCCGCGCTGGACAGCCGTCCTCTTGCCGCCTTCCTGGACTCCCTGGACGGGGACGGCCTGCTGCCCAAAACCATTCTCTATTCCCTGAATCCCAACGACAACGCCCTGCTGGGCAGTCTTATCGGCTGCTTCCAGCATTCCGACGGGAGCCGTCCGGCCGTGCCGGGCAAAATGCAGCAAGGTTCGGCCTGGTGGTTTAACGACACCCTGGAGGGCATGCGGGAACAGCTGCGGACCCTGGCCTCCACCTCCTTGCTGGGCAACTTTGTGGGTATGCTCACCGACTCCCGCTCCTTTTTATCCTATACCCGCCACGAGTATTTCCGCCGCATTCTCTGCGGCCTGCTGGGAAGGTGGGTCCAGGAGGGCCTGGTCCCCGCCGATTACGACCTGCTGGGGGGACTCGTCTCGGATGTGAGCTACTATAATGCCAAGCGGTATTTTGGATTTTAAAATTGCCGCCAACATACGGCAAGCTCCGCTGCCGCATTTCCGCCGGCAGCGGAGCTTGCTTGGTTAAACGAAATATTCGCGGACGGCGGACCGGCAAACCAGCATTTTTAAACTAACGTTAAGAGCTAAACGGTAATTTCTATTTGGTTTCCTTCAATCCCCACGATACAGCTTTCATAACAGCCGCCGCCCGTTGTTCTTGGACCGCTTACCGCCTCATACCCCGCTTCTTTGAATCGCTTTGTCTACGTATCTACTTTTTCTTTGCTTCCAACAGAAAACGCTATGTGGATATAGCCCGTTTGAACGAGGCTTTTTTCGCGGTCCGGCATGCCGGGCTTGTTCATGATTTCTAATCTTGCGCCATCGTCAAAGGTCAGAAAATAGGAACGAAAATCCGTTTTAGCATTAGCATTATGGTATCCAGCGTTTGAAACAACGCCTAAATATTTCTCAAAAAAATTTTGCGGATTCCAAATCCTTTACATACATAGCGATATGTTCGATTTTCATTCTCTTTTCCTCCCGCTGCAAATTTATTTGTATCGCGTCGATTGTATCATAGCCGTTTCTTCGCTTCAATCTTTTTTGCGAATTTGCCAAATCAGGAATCCGCAGCCCTTTTCTCAAAAAAGATAAACGCGTTTAAGGCTTGACAAACGCCGGTTTACGGCTCAAAATAAAGGCAAAGAGCCGCAGCGGCCCCATGACCTTTGTACGGCCGCGCTTATCTTCCGCGCGCGGGTTTTAAACAAGGCCTCGGTCAAATGAAAATTTATATGTTTTATTGTTTCGTCTCTTACGGGAGTTTTCCGCCGGATTTTCCTACAGGACTTCTCCACAGCCCGCTCCAGCGGCGTTGGGAACATGGACGCTGCCGGACAGCGCTCCAAAAGGATATGGCGAGAAATCTCCCGCTAAAGCCCCTAAAGCAAACAAACGGGGTTGCGTTCGGGACACAAAACCCTCGCAAAAACGTATGCGATGCATATACGAGCTGAAAGGAAGGCGTCTTATGAGCAAAATGCAATTGTCTCCCGCCGCCGCGGGAGACATCCTGGCCCTCATGCGCACCACCATGGGCGACATCACAATCAAGCTTTTCCCCGGCGAGGCTCCCAAAGCGGTGGAAAACTTTACCACCCATGCGAAAAACGGGTATTACGACGGCCTGAAGTTCCATCGGGTTATCAAAGACTTTATGATTCAGGGAGGCGATCCCGCCGGCAACGGCACCGGGGGCGAAAGCATTTGGGGCGACGGCTTCGAGGACGAGTTCTCACCCGAACTGCACAATCTGCGGGGCGCGCTGTCCATGGCCAACGCCGGCCCCGGCACCAACGGCAGCCAGTTCTTCATCGTACAGGCCTCCGACGTCCCCGCCCAGATGCTGGACCAGATGGAGGATTTAAAGGATCAGGGCTTTGCCGGCGACGTCGTCGCCGCGTATAAGGAACGGGGCGGCGCCCCCTGGCTGGACTTCCGTCACACCGTTTTCGGCCAAGTGCTGGAGGGCATGGAGGTTGTGGACGCCATCGCCGATGTGGAGGTGGACGACGGCGACGCGCCGCTGGAGGACGTATGCGTCAAAAGCGTCGAGATTTTGGCGGCGCAGCCATGAGCGGCAGAACGGCTTCCCGTCTAGACTTTCCCCCGCTTCACGCCTCCCCCAACCTTTTTTACCGGGCCTGCGCCCTGCTGGGCGAGCGCACCCCCATACATGCCGACTGCGGCGATCTGTGCGGCGGGGCCTGCTGTAAGGGCGGGCCGGAGGAAGGCATGCTCCTCTTTCCCGGGGAGGCGGACTTTTATCAAAAACTTTTCGCCCTGCGGCCCGAGGCGGCGGACGGCGTTACCTTTTCCGGGACCGGCGAGCGGCGGCTTTTCCTGTGCGACGGGCGGTGCCAGCGGGCTTTCCGTCCCCTGTCCTGCCGGCTCTTTCCTCTTTTTCCCGCCCTGTATGAGGACGGACGGATACGGGTCGTGCTGGACCCGCGGGCTGTCAGGGTCTGCCCCATGGCGCGGACGGCCGCCCGGTTGGACCGATCCTTTATCCGGACCGTACGGCGGGTAGGACGGCTGCTGGCCTCTGATTCCGGCTGCCGCGCATACCTATTGGAGCAGACCCGGGAGCTGGAAGATCTTTGGCGGCTGATCCCCATGGAAAAGGGACGGCGGCCGATTCGGTACAGGTAGACCGCTCGTCTATACGCGCAGCCGGAAGGCCTATAAACGCCGCCGGTTGTTTAGGGCAGGGCGATTTTGGGCAAAACAGTTTTGCTCGCCTCTTTCTCAAAGCGATGGTATTCCGCAGGATACAGGTCGTGAAATTTCTATGAAAGCAAGACGCTTGAGGAGGAACCGGAAGTCCTCGCCGGGGGGGGACGCCATGCGGCGAGATACAGCGCGTCAGATTTTTTTACTTGCGCATTGCCCGTTTTTTCCACGGGCTTGGGACCGCCCTGTCCACCGTTACGCAGCGGTCCCGCAGCCGGACGGGTCCGCGCGGTCCGCGGTCCGCATAAGGTTAACCTTATGAATCCTTAGAGGCCGGCCGCGGACGTATTCTCAACCGGCTGAATATGAAAAAGGACGTGACAAGATTCATGAAAACCATCCGTTTTGTTTCCCGCCTGGTTAGCGGACTGCTCATCCTCTCCCTGTTGGCGGCCGGCGGCTGCCGTAAGGACGAATCCTCCTCCGCCTCCGGTTCCTCCAGCGGTGCTACGGCCGCCAGCGCGCCCGCCGCAGACGGCAAGCCCGCCTTCACCGACGTGGGCTCCAACGGCTCCCGTACCGGCGACGAGCTGGGCTTTCAGCTGGAAGCGCCCGTCCAGGGAGAGGAAATCGTGGTGTTCCACACCAATAAGGGCGACATCCGCGCCCGTCTCTTCCCCGAAAGCGCGCCCATCACGGTGGCCAGCTTCAAGCAGCATGTGCAAGAGGGCTACTATAACGGCCTGATCTTCCACCGGGTTATCCAGGACTTCATGATCCAGGGCGGCGATCCCAAGGGCACCGGCACCGGCGGCGAAAGCGCCTGGGGCGGCAGCTTCGAGGACGAGTTCAACGCCAATCTGGTCAATCTGCGGGGCTCCCTCTCCATGGCCAATTCGGGCGCGGCCACCAACGGCAGCCAGTTTTTCATCAACCAGGCAGGCCCGGTATCCAGCGCCGCTTGGTCTCAGATGAGCGGCATGTACAGCCAGCTCAAGGAGCTGGACAAAAGCCAGTGGTCCTATATCGCCCAGACCCAGTACAACATCCTCAATACCGACAAGCTGACCGACGCCTATAAGTCTCTCTATGAACAGCAGGGCGGCAATCCCAATCTGGACGGGGCCTACAACGCCTTTATGCCCCAGCGCGGCCACGCCGTTTTCGGCCAGGTTTTCGATGGAATGGACGTTGTGGACGCCATCGCCGGCGTATCCACCAACGCCAGCAACAACAAGCCCACGGACGACGTGATTATGACCAGCGTGGAGCTGGTACAATACGAGGGCTGAGATTAGAAAAAAGCATAGGATTTATACAAGGCGAACGCATGGCTGCGTTCGCCTTTTTTCTATCCTATTGATATGAGACTTATGGTTTGGCCGTACAGTTTTTTCCCTCCATAACTCAAAGACCGTATCTTTGGACTTTGCGTTTAGTATATTATAGATAGAACGTTTGTTCGTTCTGCGATTATAAATGCGGGAGGAAGAAAAATGTCAAATCAAATTGTCAGCAGCTTAACCATGAATCAGATTGGAAGAACCTTTCACACTTCCAAAGATTCAACTTTCAACGGCGTTTTTTACGGTCATGCCCAGGGTATGTGCTATGCAGACGGGTACATTGTTTATGGACGCACCCCCTACGCAGGCGGCGATCAATCGAATTGCGTCATCCGAAAGATCAACGCTTCCACAGGCGCAAAGACGGCGGAAAAAAGCTTCCCTTTCTATCACTGTAATTCCATGACCTATGACCGATCCAAAAATATGCTGTATGTCTGTCCCATGTTAACCAGCAGCGGCGCTGAGTCCAAGGCTTTGGAGCGTATCAACTACAGCAGCTTTACTTCAGCCGGATCGAAAACCTTGCTTTACACCTTTTACGCCTGTGCGTTCGATAACGCCAGCAATACCCTGTACACCCTGCGCGACAGCGGGAATCAGTTAGTCGCAGACGTATATGATACCAACTACACACATCAGCGCACCATTACCTTACAGGTTCCGGAAGGCTTTGACGATAAGGCCATTCGGTGTCAGTCCCGACAGTCCTTCGAGGTTTACGACGGCCGGCTTTATGTCTTAAACGCGTATCCCAACACCATCAACGTTTATGACCTGAGCGGCAAAAATGTGCAGAACCACACCCTGCCGGCCCGCGCCGACGACCTGTATACCGTGGGGGAATGCGAGGACATCGCCTCGCTTGGAGACGGCCGGTTTTACATCGCTTCTTATTATATCGTCAATACGGCGCCCACGCCGGTCTGCGCTACCGGTTTTTATGAAATCAACGCGGAAAGAAACGCGCCTGGCCTTCGCGCGGTTTCTATCATGGAAAGCCCTACCGCCCAAGAAAACTTTAACTTCTATGTGGACAACAGTAAAACCGTATTTAATCCCGACGGTACCCTTGAACGGCCCTTCCAATACATAGAGGAAGCTATGGCCTGCTGCTATTCCGATACCGTCCCGCAGGCGACCATTCACCTGTGTAACTCCAGCTATCCCGCCGTGGAGCTGTACGGGACCGCAAAAAATGTCATTATCCAACCGTATAAAACCAGAACGCCTGTCGTCAACGGCCTGATCATCAGAAGGTGCGGTAGCCTTGTGCTGAACGGTCTCCGGTTTGCGCAAAAGTGGCCGACTCTCAACAATGAAATCAATAGCCGGATTGCTATTGAGTATAGCAGCGTGCGTCTGGAAAATTGCTCCTTTGCAGAGGATGCGGACATTTATACGGTAGCCCTTACGAGATCCGACCTGACCCTAATCGATACGGAGCCGGAACTGGTGCATGTAAAGGAAGGTAGCAGGCTCTACAAGGGCAAGAACTATGCGAGAAAACCTGTGGAATGCGACGGCACCAGCCAGGTATTTCCCTTCAGCAGGCTTACGAGGGATGATTGGGAGAAAGCCGCTAAACCGTCGGATGTCCCCCTTCTCACCTCTTTGACGGGCTACAGCAAGATTATGATCGAGTACTATATTGCCGACCGGCAGGAGACGGCGGCGTTTTTGCTTCCAACTACCATTTCCGGTCCCACCGGGTTCTCGATTCATACCTTCAATATGCCCGACGCCGGCGGTCTGCCCACCTTTATAGAATGCAACTTCCAGATCAACAATGAGTGGGAAATCGTCTTCACCGGCACCAATAAATGTACCGGCTCCACGTGGGGGCCGGCCAGCACAGGAGACTTTTATATTCGAGCGATTTATGGAATTTCCTAATAACCGGCGGTAAAAGGGACGGCGAATGCTTTACGCGTTCGCCGTCTTTTCTCGCACATGCAGCTAGTATCAGCCATCCGGACTTGTTTTTGACAAAAGGAAATATCCACGGCGAAAATCTATACTTTGCCGTGCAAAGTAAAATTTTTGCGAAGCCCTCGATGGGCTGAGCGAAAATCTATACACAATCTGTCCGAAACTCCTCTCAATTTTGTCTTGAAACTGAGAGGGCGTATGGTACAATAAGCTTGTTTAATGGGCCGGCTTCGAACGCGCCGGCCCGCTCTGCCAGACGGGGCAGATTCCGGTCGCCCCCTTCCGCGCAGGCGGCGGCCCCGTATTTTATTTCTACGCGCGGAGAATGGAGTTTTTCGACATGGAAAAGGTAAGGATTGGTATCATCGGCTGCGGCGGCATCGCCAACGGCAAGCACATGCCCTCTTTAAGCAAGATCGAAAACGTGGAAATGGTCGCCTTCTGCGACATCATCGAGGAGCGGGCCGAAAAGGCCGCCAAGCAGTACGGCACGCCCGACGCCAAGGTTTACACCGATTACAAGGAGCTGCTGGCCGACAAGTCCATCCGCATCGTCCACGTGCTGACCCCTAACCGGGAGCACGCCGGCATCTCTATCGACGCCATGAAGGCCGGTAAGGACGTTATGTGCGAGAAGCCCATGGCCAAGACGGCGGCCGACGCCCGGGCCATGGTGGCCGCGGCCAAGGAGACCGGCCGCAAGCTGACCATCGGCTACCAGAACCGGTTCCGCAAGGACAGTATGTACTTAAAGTCGGCCTGCGAGCGGGGCGACTTGGGCGAAATCTACTTTGCCAAGGGCCACGCCCTGCGCCGCCGGGGCGTTCCCACCTGGGGCGTTTTCCTGGATGAGGAGAAGCAGGGCGGCGGTCCCCTTATCGA
>JAAVYX010000027.1 GCA_022791355.1 Clostridiales bacterium
GTCAAGCGAGGACAAAGACGGTGGTTGGGGTCAGACCTGAACGTCCTGCCTTCTTATCCGGGAAACGGTCCCGTATTATAACAAAATAAGGGAGAAGCGTCATGTTTCAGATTAAAACCTTAAATAAAATTTCGGCCTGCGGCCTGAACGTTTTCGATACCGCCAAGTACGTCCATGGAGACGATATGGAGAAGCCCGATGCCATTATGGTCCGTTCGGCCTCCATGCACGACATGCAGATGCCCGAGAGCCTAAAGGCCATCGCCCGCGCCGGCGCCGGTACCAACAACATCCCTGTAGCCGAATGCGCCGAGCAGGGCATTGTGGTTTTCAACACCCCCGGCGCTAACGCCAACGCCGTGAAGGAGCTGGTCATCGCCGGTCTGCTCATGTCCTCCCGCAAGGTCGTTCCGGCTATCGATTGGGCCAAGACCTTAAAGGGCAAGGGCGACGAGGTAGGCAAGCTGGTGGAGAAGGGCAAGAGCGCCTTTGCCGGGCCTGAAATCAAGGGCAAGAGCCTGGGCGTCGTCGGCCTGGGCGCCATCGGCGTAATGGTGGCCAACGCCGCCAGCCATCTGGGTATGAAGGTTTACGGCTACGATCCTTACCTATCGGTGGACTCGGCCTGGAACCTGACCCACAACGCCGTACACGCGCTGGATCTCAAGGAAATCTACGCCAACTGCGATTATATCACCGTCCATGTACCTCTGACCCCTGAGACCAAGGGCTTTATCAACGCTGAAACCATCGGCGCTATGAAGGACGGGGTCCGCATCCTGAACTTTGCCCGGGGAGACTTGGTCAACGCCGCCGACATCCTCTCCGCGCTGGACAGCGGTAAGGTTGCGGCCTATGTGACCGATTTTCCCAGCGACGAGCTCATCGGCGTGGAAGGGGTTATCGCCATTCCCCATTTGGGCGCGTCTACCCCCGAGTCTGAGGATAACTGCGCTACCATGGCGGCCGAAGAGCTGGTGGATTATCTGGAGAACGGCAACATCACCCATTCGGTCAACCTGCCGGACGCTTTCCTGCCCCGCACCGAAGCAACCACCCGCGTCTGCGTGATCCACAAGAACGTGCCCAACATTCTGACCAAGATCACCGGTGTGGTGGCCGATGAGAACATCAATATTGAGAATATGCTCAACAAGTCCAGAAAGGACTACGCCTATACCATTTTGGACGTGACCACGCCGGTTAGCGAGGGGGCCGTCGCGGCCATCGCCGCGTTGGACGGTATTATTAAGGTTCGAGTGATCTAAGCCTTTACGTTTGGATTACAGCCTGCATCGCATCCAGCTGCACAGGGTGATTCGCTCCCGTGCGGTAACAGGGCGCTCTTCTTCGGTATTTTCCGGCAGAAGAGCGCCTTTTTTATGATAGAGAGCCGGTCGCGTCTAAGGAAACTTGCAAGCCCGGCGTTTTCCTGAGGCGGGTATCCAACGCTCAGAAAACAGCGCGCATGGCGCACATAGGAAAAGGGGTATTGACACACAATAAAAAGGTCTGGCCTCTTTTATGCCATGTGCCAAAAACAGCGGAATGCCCAATGAGGAAAAATCTTCCCGCCCTTAGGGTGTTTTCTTTTTTAAACAAGGCTTAGTTAAAAAATTGACAAACCAGGACAAATGCGGTACAATTGCAAAGAAATAGTTCTAGGGCTGTTATGTATCAAAAACGGAGGAAAAGCTTCATGCTGGAATTGAAAAATATATCGGTTGACGTGGAGGGCGCCAAGGAAATTCTCAAAGACGTCAGCCTGACCGTACCGGACGACAGCTTTACGGTGATCACCGGTCCCAACGGCGGCGGGAAATCCACCCTGGCCAAGGTGATCGCCGGTATCATGCGTCCTTCCGCGGGACGTATTCTGCTGGACGGTACGGATATTTCGGACTGGGATATTACCAAGCGGGCGCAAAACGGCGTCAGCTTCGCCTTTCAGCAGCCGGTCCGTTTTAAGGGGCTGACCGTGCGGGACCTTTTGGAGCTGGCTTGCGGCCATAAGGCCAAGGAAGCCGAGCTGTGCGCTCTTTTGAGCGACGTGGGACTCTGCGCCCGCGAATATATCGGCCGGGAGATAAACGAAAGCCTGTCGGGCGGCGAAATCAAGCGTATCGAGATTGCCATGGCTATGGCCCGGGGCTCCCGGCTTACCGTGTTTGACGAGCCGGAGGCCGGCATCGACCTTTGGAGTTTTACCAATTTAATCGAGGTTTTCAAGCGTCTGCGCCGGCAGGTCAAGGGCTCTGTGGTGGTGATTTCTCACCAGGAGCGTATTTTGGATATAGCCGATCACATCGTGGTGCTGGCCAACGGCCGGATTTCCAAACAGGGAAGCCGGGAGGACATTCTGCCTGCTCTGGTGGATTCCAATGAGGCCTGCGCCTTTTGCCCAAGAAAGGATGCCTGATATATGAATGAGATAACCGCCAAGCTTCTGGATTTGATTTCCAGCCCCTATGAAAAAATCAAAGGAGCCTTTAACATCCGGGAGGATAGCGGCTGTGCTGGCCGGCAGTCCACCGAAAATATCGAGATTGTTTCCAAAACCGATAAGCCGGGGATCGATATCCGTATCCGGCCTGGGACCAAAGGCGAAAATGTCTATATTCCCGCCTGCGTCACCCACAGCGACATAGACGATTTGGTATATAACGACTTTTACGTGGGCGAGGGGGCCGACGTAACTATTATCGCCGGCTGCGGCGTGCATACCGACGGGGAAGGGGAGGCCAAACACAACGGCGTCCATCGATTTTTCCTGGGTAAGAACAGCCGGGTCCGGTATCTGGAGAAGCACATTGGCGAAGGGGAGGGAACCGGCAAACGAATCATCAACCCTGTGACCGACGCTTTTTTGGAAGCAAATAGCTATATGGAGATGGACACCACCCAAATCAAGGGTGTGGATTCCACCCTGCGGACCACCAACGCCGTATTGCAGGAGGGAGCTCGCCTGGTTATCCGGGAAAAGCTCATGACCCACGGCGGCCAGTCGGCCGAAAGCGACTTCAAGGTCCTGCTCAAAGGAACAGGCTGCGGCGTGGATTTGGTTTCCCGTTCGGTTGCCAGAGGAAGCTCCAAGCAGCTTTTCCGCTCCCGGATTACGGGGGAAGCTGCCTGTACCGGTCACTCGGCCTGCGATGCCATTATTATGGATCAGGGAATCGTCAGCGCGATACCCGAGCTGACGGCCAGTCATGTGGACGCGGCCCTTATCCATGAGGCGGCCATCGGCCGGATCGCCGGTGAACAGTTGACCAAGCTTATGACCTTGGGTCTGACGGCGGCCGAGGCCGAGGCTAAAATCATCGAAGGCTTCTTGCGATAACTTTCTACCGGACTGGGATTTACGCCAGTCCGGTATTTTTATGCGCCCGCGTCCATCCTGTCCGGCGGGCGCTTTTACGACGCTTGGTATCGGGATTGCGTTTTTTATGCGGCAAAAAACGAAAATATGGTCAACGCCTGGCTGGTATTTTACCGGCCGGGCGTTTTTTTTATTGCCTATAGGCTAAAGAAAACCCCTGGTTGA
>JAAVYX010000028.1 GCA_022791355.1 Clostridiales bacterium
AAAATTCCGTCAATTCCTCTATTTTCTAACAAGCCCTAGTAGTGTAAGAACCGGCGGATTCGGCTGACTGGGCAACGCGGCGGATATCCCGGCGCTTGCCGTAAAACGAACGAAAGGGCCGCCTGTAGGCGTGCCTGCATAGGCGAATCTCACTGTGCGCCGCGCATATATCTGTAAGGGCAAACCGATTTTGCCCGCCGCATTACATAAGAAGAAATGGATGGGATCACAATGGGAAGACTTTTTGGAACCGACGGCGCCCGCGGCGTCGCCAACACCGAGCTGACAAACGAGCTGGCCATGCAGATCGGCCGGGCGGCGGCCATGGTGCTGACCCGTCACTGTGACCGCAAGCCAAAAATCCTTATCGGCAAGGACACCCGGATTTCTTCCGATATGCTGGAGGCGGCTCTCATTGCCGGCTTCTGTTCGGTGGGGGCCGACGTGGTGCTCTGCGGCGTGGTTCCCACCCCGGCGGTGGCCTACCTGGTGGGGTGCAGCGATATCAGCGCCGGGGTTATGATCTCGGCCTCCCACAACCCGTGTGAGTACAACGGCATCAAGCTTTTCAACCATCAGGGCTACAAGCTGCCCGACGCGCTGGAGGAGGAAATAGAGGCCATCGTTCTGGATGGCGCGGCCGAAATTCCCACTCCCTCGGGCGGCAATATCGGCCGGATCATCCACGCTCCCGAGATGGCCAAAACCTATTTGCGGCATATCGCTTCCACCTTGGACGTCCGGCTGGACGGGCTGGAGATCGCGCTGGACTGCGCCAACGGCTCGGCCTCGGTTACAGCCCAAAAGCTCTTTTCCTATCTGGGGGCCAAGTGCCACATGCTGTCCGACCAGCCCGACGGGGTGAATATCAACGCCGGCTGCGGCTCCACCCATATGGACAATCTGAAGGCATATGTAAAGGCGCATAAGCTGCCCTTAGGCTTGGCCTTCGACGGGGACGCCGACCGCTGTCTGGCCGTGGATGAAAACGGAACCCTCATTGACGGCGACCGGCTCATCGCTATCTTTGCCAAGGACCTAAAGGCCCGGGGCAAGCTGTATGACGATACGGCGGTGGTCACGGTCATGACCAACATCGGTTTTCAGAAATACTGCGGGGAAAACGGGATTAAAATGGTCACCACTAAGGTGGGCGACCGGTATGTCCTAGAGGAGATGACCGATAAGGGCTACAGTATCGGCGGCGAACAATCAGGCCATATTATCTTTAAGGAGTACGCCACCACCGGCGACGGGCAGCTTTCGGGGGTCCAGCTTGCGTCGGTCATGGTCCGGTCGGGCAAAAAGGCGTCGGAGCTGGCGTCGGTTATGCGGGTCTTCCCCCAGACCATGGAGAATATCACCGTTTCGGCCAAGGGCAAGGAACTGCTGGACACCGACGTGGAGATTCAGGCCGCCGTAAAGGCCGCCGCCGACCAGTTGGGCGACGCCGGCCGGATTCTGGTGCGGCCTTCCGGCACCGAGCCGCTGGTACGGGTGATGGTGGAAGGCCCCAACCAGGCTGAAATCGAAGCCTTGGCCCGGCGGGTAGCCAACGTCATCTGGGAGAGGACGGGTATATGCGATCAGTAAAGGACTTTGCCGGCTACGAGCTTATCGACGCATCGGTGGGGGAACGGTTAGAGCGGTGGGGCAATATCATCCTTATCCGCCCCGACCCTCAGATCATTTGGGATACCCCGAAAACCAATCCTCTTTGGAAAACAGCCCATGCCCGTTACCACCGTTCGTCCAGCGGGGGCGGACACTGGGAAGCCTATAAAAGGGTGCCCGACGTCTGGTCCATCGGCTACGACGGGCTGAAATTCAATCTGAAGCCCATGGGCTTTAAGCACACAGGGCTCTTCCCTGAACAGGCCGTCAACTGGAATTTGATGGGCCGGATCCTGACCGGGCTGCGGCCGACGGGGGAGCCTTATAAAATTCTCAATCTCTTCGCCTACACCGGCGGGGCGACCCTGGCCTGTCTGGCCGCCGGGGCCCATGTCACTCATGTAGACGCCTCCAAGGGCATGGTGGCCTGGGGCAAGGAGAACGCCAGGGCAAGCGGCCTTATCGACCGGCCCATGCGCTGGCTGGTGGACGACTGCATGAAGTTTGTGGAAAGGGAGCTGCGGCGGGGCAACGTCTACGACGGTATCGTCATGGACCCGCCCTCCTACGGCCGGGGACCGAACGGAGAGGTCTGGAAGCTGGAGGAGAAGCTCTCCAAACTGCTGGAGCTGACGGCCCGGCTGTTAAGCGACCAGGCGGTCTTCTTCCTGGTCAATTCCTACACCGGCGGCCTGTCTCCCTCCATCGTCCGGTATATGGTGGAGCTGACGGTCGGTAAGGGACGGAGGGGGGCTGTACAGGCCGATGAAATCGGCTTGCCGGTCACCGACCGGGGCATGGTTCTCCCCTGCGGGAACACTACCGTTTGGCTGTCGGACCGGGCCCGGCCCTTTTATGATTAGGGCTCGTTTGCAAGCAGAGAACGGCCGAGAGCTTGCAGGACGGCGGGTAGGGGGCTGAACTTTGGGCAGACTGGAACGTTGGGAACGCCCGTTATAGAAATGAGAATTTTACAAAGAGGATCTTAAAATGGATGAGGAGCGTAAAAAAGCCAAAAAGCTTGCATTCGTTTTATTCTTTTCCTGCTTATGCATAGCTCTGGCGTGCTTTGCCGGTTTTGCTTACCTTGCATTTACGACCCGAGGCGCGGGACCGGTTGACGACAGGATTGTCACGATCTCTAAAATCATTGTCATGACAGGGATATTTTTTCTGACGCTGGCGTTTGGATATCTGCTCCCTGCTCTGCTTTCTCATAAAAAGCGCAAACGTAAAAAAGGAGGTCCGGATATGCCTGAAATTTTCGACGAAGCAAATATGCGGCAGGTTTTGGGAAAATACATACCCGACCGGGAAACGCTGCTGGCGGGCATACACGCGGTAGCCAAGGAGACGAGTGTGACAGGCGTTTTTGGAAAATGCATGCGTATGGAGGACGGACTGGTTCCGGATGAAAAGGGCGGCGTGATCGTACTAAACAAAAAGAAGTACTCGACATACGATGTTTATCTTGGCGTTACCCAGTCCTTCCTGGTCATGGCCGAGTGTGAAAAAAATTCCTACTACTATCAATTTGATAGCGAACCGGACGTGGGGAAAGCGGATATACAAGAGCTTGCCGCGCCTATACTTTTCGCCGATATCGGAACCTGCTTTCCGTTGACAGATATGCAGAGCTGTGAAATAAAAAACGGCTGGATGGGTTCTGTCAAATGTTTCATTACCATGAAGAACGGAAGCTATTTTAAACTCATCCTTCCAAAGCTTGGCGGGCTGGGCGGAGGCATGCCGCATCATACGGAATACCGCGCGGCAATCATCTCGCGGCTGACGGGGAGCGGCGTATAGGATTTGCAAGGGGCGGCTTCCCTGCCGGCGCGGGTTTGTCCCGCAAAGCCGCGGGGACCGGCGGCGTTTTTGATAAAAGTCCCGCACCCTTTACCCGACCCATTCCACGGACCGGCTTTGCTGGGCAGTGAGTCTTACAGATCGGAAGTACGCTATGGAAAATATCATTGAAGTGAAAAACATCAGCTTTGCCTACTGCGAGGACGAGCAGAACAAGACCTCCATTTTGCAGGACTTCAGTCTCAACATTGAGAAGGGATCCTTTACGGCTATACTAGGCCACAACGGCTCGGGCAAGTCCACCCTGGCAAAGCTTTTAAACGGGCTGAACAAGCCGGACAGCGGTCAGGTGCTGATAGAGGGAGCGGACAGCGCCGACCCCGCCCATGAGCTGGAGGCCCGGCGGAAGGTGGGTATGGTTTTCCAGAATCCGGACAACCAGCTTGTGGCCACTATTGTGGAGGAGGACGTGGCCTTCGGCCCGGAAAACTTAGGGTTTCCCCCGGCTGAGATCCGCCGGCGGGTGGACGAGGCTCTCAAGGCGGTGCGCATGTACGAGTACCGGACCCACGCCCCCCATAAGCTTTCGGGCGGGCAGAAGCAGCGGATCGCCATCGCCGGTATCATCGCTATGGAACCGGCTTGCATTGTTCTGGACGAGCCCACCGCCATGCTGGACCCCAGAGGCCGGGCCGAGGTGATGGAAACCGTCCGGCGGCTGAATCGGGAGAAGGGCGTCACCATTGTTCTCATTACCCACTATATGGACGAGGCCGCCGCCGCCGACCGGGTGGTGGTTATGGATACGGGTAAAATCGTATTGGACGGGCCGCCCAAGGAGGTTTTCTCCCAGGCCGAGACCGTCAAACGGGCGGGACTGGATTTGCCTCAGCCCACCGAACTTGCCTATGAACTGAAAAAGGCCGGCATCGACCTGCCAGACGGCATTATCTCTACCGAGGAATGCGTGGCGGCGCTGACCGGCGCTTTGCGGGAGGAATAAGATTGTCGCTTGTTACGGTCAAGGATTTATCCTATGTATACAGTCCCGGCACCCCCTACGCCAAGACGGCCATCCACGACGTCAACCTCTCCTTTGACAAGGGGGAGATCATCGGCGTGATCGGCCACACGGGTTCGGGCAAATCCACCCTCATCCAGCATTTGAACGGGCTGATAAGGCCCACCTCCGGCCAGGTGCTGCTGGACGGGCGGGATATCTGGGCCGAGCCGAAAAAAATCCGGCAGGTCCGGTTCCGGGTGGGACTGGTCTTTCAGTATCCCGAGTACCAGCTCTTCGCCGAAACCGCCTACAAGGACATCGCCTTCGGCCCGGTCAACATGGGGCTGCCCGAGGACGAGGTGGACCGCCGGGTGCGGCGGACCGCGCAGATGGTAGGCGTTACCGACGAGATGCTGGAAAAGTCGCCATTCGACCTGTCGGGCGGGGAGAAGCGGCGGGTGGCCATCGCCGGGGTCATGGCCATGGAGCCCGAGGCGCTGATTCTGGACGAGCCCACCGCCGGTCTCGACCCGGCCGGGCGGGATATGATTTTGTCCCGTGTCCGGGAGTACCGGGAGCAGACGGGGGCGGCCGTGCTGATCGTGTCCCACAGTATGGAGGACATGGCCCGCATCGCGGAGAAGATTCTGGTGATGAACGAGGGGCGGGTCTTCCGGTTCGGCAGCGTGGAGGAGGTCTACAGCCAGCCGGAGGAGCTGGCGGCCATCGGTCTGAACGTGCCCCAGGTCACCCGGATTTTCATGGGCCTGCGGCAAAACGGTCTGCCGGTCCCCGGCGGGGTCTATACGGTGGAGCGGGCCAAGGAAGTCCTGCTGCCTCTGCTTTCGAAGGGAGGCGGCGCGCATGCTTAAGGATTTGACCATCGGCCAGTTTTTCCCGGCCAAGTCCCCCTTGCACAGGATGGACCCCCGGGCCAAGCTGCTGCTGCTGATTGTCTATATCGTCTTTATCTTTATAGCCGGCAACCCCTTTTCCCTGGGGCTGATGACCCTGTCGGTGGCGGCCGTCCTGCTGCTCTCCAGGGTGCCGCTGAAGATTTATTTGAAGAACATCAAGTCCATCTGGGTCATCGTTTTGCTCACCGCCCTGCTCAACGCCCTGTACGTGGACGAGGGGGCGCTGCTCTGTAAATTCTGGATGATCCAGATTACCGCAGGCGGCGTCCAGCGGGCCGTGTTTATGGCGGTGCGCATCGTCCTGCTGATCCTCACCAGCGCCGTTTTGACCTACACCACCACCCCCACCGCCCTGACCGACGCCATTGAGCGGCTGCTGTCCCCCCTGCGGTTTGTGGGACTGGGGACGGCGGTGCATACCATGGCCATGATGATGACCATCGCCCTGCGGTTTATCCCCACCCTCATCGAGGAGACCGAGAAGATCATGAACGCCCAGAAGGCCCGGGGGGCCGACATGGAAAGCGGCGGGCTGATGAAGCGGGTCAAGGCCCTGCTGCCCGTTTTGATTCCGCTGCTGGTGTCCTCCTTCCGGCGGGCCTACGATTTGGCCGAGGCCATGGAGTGCCGCTGCTACAACGGCGGCAAGGGCCGCCAGCGTATGACCCAGCTGCGGTTCGGCCGGGTGGATTTGGTTTGCGCCCTTCTGTCTATAGCTGTCTGCACGGGCGCGGTAGTGCTGAATATTTTTCTGTAGAAGAAATCCCGCGCCGGGAAACCGGCGCGGGATTGTTGGTATAGGGAAGGGGGAGGTAACGCGGGGACCGGCTCCCGGGGGGAGCCTTATCGTTCTGCTTTCACGCAAAGGGATAAACGGATAAAAGCCGCCTTAAGATAGCTTTTATTTTTCCTATTTGCTTTTCTCCAATTTGATAAGTCCATGCTCTGCTTCAAATACTGCTATACAATTTTTCATTAGGCTGATTAACTGCTGATTGACGGAGCGGCCTTCGTACTCGGATACGAAATGCATTTTGTCCAATAAGGTCGGATCAACGCAGATATTCACACGAAGCGTAAATGTTTTCATCTTATGCTCTCCTTTCCAATAGATTGAAACTATTATAAGGTAAGGAGGCCAAAACAGGAGATTTTGACATGAAAACGTATCTATAACATATCTATAGCGCATCCAATATGATATCAAAAAAAGACGGCCGCCCATAAGCGGCCGCCTTTTTCCATGCGTCTAGATGTCTACGCCGGGACCTTGCCCGCAAAGGAAAAATCCACCCGGCCGCCTGCGCGGACGGTTACGTCCAGCAGCCGCTCGGACAGGGCGTAGGCGCTGGAGCTGAAGAAAATAGGGGTCAGACCGGTGTAGTCCAGCAGCTTTTCCTCAGCCTGGGCCGCAAGGGCGGCCAACTCCTCGGTCGACTTTCCGCCGGTCATCTGGTCGACGGTCGCGTTAAAGGAAGCGTCCTTGAACCCGGCGTAGGGACCGTCGGAGGTCGAGAACTGCCGGAAGAAGGACTGGACGGTGTTGTCCTTAGCCGAGAAGGGGATCAGAGCGATTTGGTATTCCCCGGCGGTGACGGCGTCCAGCAGCTTGGTTCTGCTTCTGGCCTCCATGTTACAGTATAGCCCCATATTCTGCTGCCACTGCTGGGCAATGACGCTGGCCGCCTCCTTCATCCCCGGCTCGTCGGCATAGAGCAGGGTGACTGTAGGCAGCCGTTTACTTTTCTGGGCCTTGGCCGTGGCCGACAGGGTCTTGCGGGCTTCATCCGGATTAAAGGGAAATTCGTATGCCGCGGGGTGGGCGGCCCTGTAGGTCTCGCCGCGCAGAGTGAGGCCGGCGGGAACGTAGCTGTCCGCCCGGGTGAAGTAGCTGGGCAGGGCCGTGGCGGCGACGTTGCGGTTGATAGATTCCCGCAGGGCCTTGCGCATGTCCGCCGTACCGATGGGCGTGTCCGGGTTGACCGCCACGGCCCAGCAGGCGTCCTCGTAGGCGGTGATGGAAAAGCCCGCGCTTTGCAGGTCGGCTCCCAGAGAATAATTGATTTTGCCCCCGTCCAGCGTACCGTCCTTTAAGCGATTCAGACGGTAGAGCAGGTCGGACAGATCCTTGTCCGGGTCCTTGGTCTGCTTTTCCCGGCCGGTGGCCAGCACAACGGCTACCGGCTTGGCAGGGAATTTACCGGTATATTCCTTGTTGCGGTTTAAACGGATGGAGGACCCCTCCTCCCAGCGGCGCAGGGTAAAGGAGCCGTTGGCCGCCGCCGTCTCCAGGGACCGGCCGTACATGCCCTTGCACTTGAGGAAAAATGCCTCGTTGCAGGGCATACTCACCCCCAGGGTCAGCACCATGGGAAAGTCCGGGTCGGGCTCGGTGAGGGTGATGGTCAAGGTGCGTTCGTCCAGGGCCGTTACCGCCAGGGTCTCGAGACCAGCCGCGCCCGAAAGGACTTCTGTCGCCCCCTGGATGGGGGTGAGCAGGAAGGAGAAGGGGGCCTTGGTCGTCGGGTCCACCGCCCGGCGCAGGCCGAATACGAAATCGTCCGCGGTGACAGGGGTCTTTTTATCCTGCCAGACAGCCTGCCGCAGGGTGAAGGTGTAGGTGCGGCCGTCCTCCGACAGGGTGTGGCTTTCGGCCGCCCCGTCGGTGATATTGCCCTCCTTATCCAGCCGGAAGAGCCCCTCGAACAGGTTGCGGACCATGAGCAGCTCGGTCTCGGCCGAGGCCAGCTGAGGGTCCAGCGTGACCGGCCGATCCTCCAAACCGTAAACGATGACAGCGTCGGCGGTTTTATCCCCGCCGCAGCCGGCGGCAGAGGTCAAAAGGCAGAGCGACAGACAGAGAGCCGCCGCCCGTTTTATCCATTTGTTCATATCGCATTCCATCCTATACGCTTTGCGTAAATTTTTTGTGAGGCCTTGATGGGCTCCTCAAAGAGGGGCGGCGCTTCCTGCGAGGGGACGAACGTCAAAGGACGTTCGCCTATGCGCGCCTCAAAGTGATGTTCCCGGTTTGGCCAAAGGCCAAACCCCTTTCTGGCTTCCGGTTTGGCTTTCAGCCAAACCTCTAGGAGCGCCACTTGCGGGAAGCAACGCAGAGGCGCTTTAGCGCCGGGATGTCAGAACAGCCTTCAGCTGTTCGTATAGACGCCTCGAACGAAAATCCATATCTATAATCGCTTTTTGCGGATTGTTTACCATAATCTCTAAGAACCTGTAAACATAGCAGAGGATGCTGGAAAGGAGAGAATTTTTCGGCAAGGCAAGGAGATTTTTTCGCCGCCATACTGGCGTATGGCAAGGGAAATCGACACAGTATTGACAAAAAAAGACCGCCTAGACCGCCTTCAACCGCTATGTATACAAGTTCTTATTATATACCTTATAAGTATACCCGCAAAGAGACGACTTGACAAGTCCCACCTTTGCATTTGTTTTCCACCGGACAGCTTCTACCAGTCATACAAGAAAATTTTCGCCTGTAGAGCGATCTTTGTTGTAAATAACAAAATATGACTATTAGTCATATTTTGGGTTGATTTTTGAGGAGGATGCGCATATAATAGGGATAACGATAAATGACCGATAGTCATTTATTTGAAAGGGGAGAGAAAAATGGCGGGGAAGGCCGAGCAAAACAAACTGGAGAAAAAGGAGAACTTGGAGCAGGCGGCTTACGAGCTTTTTTCTGAAACCAGCTTCGATAGTACCTCCATCGACCAGATCGTGCGCCGGGCCAATGTGGCCAAGGGGACCTTTTATCTATATTTCAAGGATAAGCATCAGATTTTACGGAGTATCGTCATCAAGCACAGCGCCGGTCTGCTGCGCGAGGCCCTGCGGCAGGCTGAGACGGCGGGACTGCCCAATCACGCGGAAATGGTTGTCTTTGTGGCCGACTATATGATCGATTATCTGCGCCGGCACAAGCCTCTGCTCAAGATCATAACCAAAAATCTGTCCTGGAGTCTGCTGGATCAAACCGTTCGGGAGGCGCAGTACGAGGATATCCGTCGGATCCTGGAACGGTACACGGCGGATATGGCCGCCGCCGGGTATGGTGAGGAGGAGGCCTTCCGCCTGCTTTTTATGGTTATAGAGCTGGTTTCTACCGTCTGTTACTCGGCGGTTGTTTTGGAACAGCCCGCGGGACTCGACGAGATGAAGCCGCTGCTGTTTACCGCCATACGGCGGATGCTGGCGCCCAAGGTCTAGAGGGGAAAGATTCCCCGTTTTTGTTTTAAGTTGAGCGTCAGGTATCGCAGCGGTTCGCTTGTTCTTTTGATTGGCTGGGATTGAGGCTTCGAGCCGTACGATCAAGGAATGGAGAAACAACAAAAAGAAATCTGGCGCGCCCCATTTGTATGTCAAAAATCCATAGAGACCCTTCGTCCATGGATAAAATATCAATATTTTTAGGAGATGATGCACCATGAAAAAGCCCGCTCGCTTTATTGTAAAGCACCGGGTGCTGATCCTGGTTACAGCCCTTTTGCTGCTGATCCCTTCGGCTCTGGGCTATCTTGCCACCTATGTGAATTACGACATTCTGTCCTACCTGCCGGAGGAAGTGGAGTCCATGCAGGGGCAGGCTCTGTTGGAAAACGATTTTGAGCTGGCCTCTACCGCTATGATCGTGGTGGACAAAATGGAGCAGCGGGACGTACAGAAGCTCAAAGAAAAAATCGCCGCCGTAGAGGGGGTCAAGCAGGCCCTTTGGGTGGATGATATAGCCGATATCACCATCCCCAAGGAGTTGCTCCCGGAGGACTTCCGCAAGTTCTTCTACAGCGACACCGGCACCATGCTGCTGGTCAGCTTCCAGGACACCACGGCGGCCAAGTCCACCATGGACGCGCTGGATGAGATCCAAAGGCTGACGGGAGAACAGTGCTTTGTGGGCGGTATGGCCGCCATCCTGCACGACACTAAGGCCTTGGCCGATTCCGAAATGCCTCTGTATATCGTCGTGGCCGTGGCGCTGCTGCTGGCGGTGCTGATGTTAGGAATGGAATCCTGGGTCGTCCCCTTCATATTTATCTTGGGCATCGTTTTCCCCATTATCTACAACTTCGGCACCAACATATTCTTAGGACAGATTTCCTACGTCACCAAGGCGCTGGCGGCCGTGTTGCAGTTAGGGGTGACCATGGACTTCTCCATCTTCCTTTTACATCGGTATTTGGAGGAAAAGGAGAAGCGACCCGACCGGGAGGAGGCCATGGCCCAGGCCATTCAGGCCACCTTCTCCTCCATCACCGGCAGCTCGGTGACAACCGTTTTCGGCTTCCTCGCCCTGTGTACCATGAGCCTGGCTCTGGGACGGGACATCGGTATAGTCATGGCCAAGGGGGTGCTGCTGGGGGTTCTCTGTACCCTTACCGTCCTGCCCGCCCTCATTCTTTTCTTTGACAAGCCCATCCAAAAGTACCGCCATAGAACCCTCATCCGTCCCTTCAGCGAGCGGTTCAGCGGCCGGATCGTCAAACACCGGTGGGTTTATCTGGCCGTCTTTTTGGTCCTTATTGTGCCCTTTGGACTGGCCCAGTCCAAGGCCGACGTCTACTACGCCCTGGACGAGACCCTGCCCGCCGACCTGCCCTCCATCGTGGGCACCAACAAGCTCAAGAACGATTTTCATATGACCACCACCCATTTTGTGCTGGTGGATGAAAATCTGGAGAGCTATCAGGTCAAGGACATCACCAACCAGATCAGCCGGCTGGACGGGGTGGAACTGGCCCTGTCCTATGAGGCCTATATTGGCGGCGGCCTGCCCGACGAGATGCAGCCCGCCGCCGTCAAAGACCTTCTTCGAAACGGCGGTAAGGAGATGATTGTGGTAAACTCGGTCTACCGCGCGGCCAGCGACGAGGAAAACGCCCAGCTGGACGCCATCAACGCCATCATCAAGCCTTACGATCCCACCGCCCTTATCGCTGGCGAGGGGGCCCTGACCAAGGATTTGATTCAGGTGGCCGACACCGATTTCCGCAATGTCAATATCGCCTCCATCCTTGCCATCTTCCTGGTCATCGCCCTGCTTTTCAAGTCTGTCTCCATCCCGGTGCTGCTGGTGGCGGCCATCGAGTTCGCCATTACGGTCAACATGGGCATCCCTTATTTCACCGGCAGCTCCATCCCCTTTGTGGCCAGCATCGTCATCGGCACCATCCAATTAGGGGCCACGGTGGACTACGCCATTCTCATGACCACCCGCTTTAGGGAGGAACGGCGCAGGGGAATGGACGCCAAGGCCGCCATGCAGGAATCCATCCACAAATGCTCCTCGGCCATCGTCACCAGCGGCCTGTCCTTCTTCGGGGCCAACATCGGGGTATGTTTTATCTCCAAGATGGATTTGATCAAGAGCCTTTGTCTGATGATGGCCCGGGGTGCGCTGATCAGTATGCTGACCATTCTCTTTGTCCTGCCGGCCATTCTGATCGTCTGCGATAAGCTGGTCGCCCATACCTCCATCGGCTGGCTGAAAAACAAAAAGAACAAGGAGTCGGTGCAGACCCGGCCGGCCCCTGTCCAATAAATTTGTAAAGGAGATAGTTGATATGAACAACGTATATAAGAAATCGGTAAGCCTGCTTCTCTGCGCCATCATGGCCTCCTCCGGCACAGCGCTGGCCCTGGACGGAAGACCCGGCGCCATCAGCGGCGTCACCCTTTCGGCCTCTGCTGATACGGTCGCCCCCACGGCGGCCAGTATCAAGGCGGGGACGACCAAGGACGAAACGGTTTACATTTTTCTCTATCCCGACGGCAGCGTCCGCAGTCAGACGGTCAGCGGCTGGCTGCACAATCCGGACGGCCTGCGCGGGGTGGCCGAGCGGGTGAACCTGCAAAATGTGAAGAACGTAAAGAGCGATCTGGCCCCCACATTGCGGGACGGCCTGCTGAGCTGGGACACCGACGAGACCGACGTTTACTATCAGGGACAGACCGACCTGACCCCGCCGGTGACCATGGCGGTCTCCTACACGCTGGACGGACAGCCGATCGCTCCCGCCGAGCTGGCCGGCCGGTCCGGCCGGGTGACCATCACCCTGCGGTTTATCAACAACACCGGAAAGAGCCAGACCGTAGCTGGCGAGACCCGTACCGTTTACACCCCCTTTGCAGTGGCGGCGGTCTGTAATCTGCCGACCGATACCTTTAAAAACGTAAGCTGCGGCGATCTGCCCCTCGTGGCCGAGGGCAATAATCAGATGGTGGCCATCGCCGCCCTGCCGGGCCTTAAAGAGAGCCTTGGCGATTCCTACGATCTTCTCCGGGACGAGGCGGGCATTGAGCTGAAGGATACCTTTACCATCACCGCCGACGCGACCGATTTCTCCATGGGGTCCATCCTGGCCGCCGTCACCAGCGACCTGCCGCTGGACAGTCTGAAAAAGGCGGCGGATTTCAGTGAACTGACCGACGCGCTGGACGACTTACAGGCGGCTGCGGGAACCTTGCAGGACGGCACGGCGGCCCTGGCCGACGGGATGGGAACCTTTGCCGGTAAGCTGGGCGAGCTGGCGGCGGGTATCGACGGTCTGGCCGGCGGCATAGACGCTTTAGCCGCCGGCGCGGGACAGGTAACGACCGGCGCGGCCGACCTGAAAGCCGGGGCCGACGCTCTGTACAGCGGCGTGCAGACGGCGGCGGGGGGCGCAAAGTCTTTGCAGGCCGGCGCCGCGGACCTAAAGGCGGGGGCGGCCGAACTGCAAACCGGTGCGGTCTCCCTAAACCAGAACACCCAGACCTTAAAGGCGGGGGCAGCAGGGGTTTCCCAAGGAGTGCAGGATTACACGGCGGCCATTGGTCAGCTGTTCGCTGCGGTCATGGGGAAGCTGCCGGCGCTGGAGGAAGAGATGAGCGGCGTACAGGCTGCGGTTACTGAGCAGATGAACACGACGGCGGGGGATTTACAAGCCGCCGCTGGGGACATGACCCAGATTATGACCACCCTTTCTACCCTCATTGGCCAAATCGACGCCATGGAGCAGACCGGCGCGGCCGACCCGTCGGTCACCGCTCCTCTTAAGACCACCGCCCTGACCTTGTACGATCAGCTGAACGGTCACATCGACCGCCTAAAGGCTTTGGGCGGCGATCTGGAGACCCTGTCGGGTACGGCCCGGAAGGTTGCCGGGGATTTGAATCAGCAGTATAACCAGATGAAGGAGAAGCTGGTCCCCATGCAGCAGGAGCTTACGGAAAAGTCGGCCCAGCTTGCCGCCGGCGCGGAGAACCTGTCCGACGGCGCCAATCGGCTGGCGGCCGGAACCGAGCAGCTGTCTGGCGGCGCGTCCAGCCTATCCGGCGGCGCGGACCGGTTGGCCGACGGGACCGATACGCTTGCCGCCGGCGCGGGGCAGCTGGAAAGCGGCGCGGCGGACCTGTCGGCCGGAGCCGGTAAGCTGGCGGCCGGAACCGAAGCGGCCGGCGCAGGCGCGGCGGCCCTACAGGCGGGCAAGGGACAGCTGCAAAGCGGCGCGTCCCAGTTAAACCAGGCGGCCGGAAACCTGCGGGATAAAACCGGCGAGCTGCGGGACGGCATGTCTCAGTTTAAGTCCGACGGCGTGGACCGGCTGCATCGTACGGCGGGGGAGATGACCGATCAGCTGGAGGAGCTCTTGGAGCTGAGAGACGCGCTGGTGGAGCGGGCCGAGTCCTATACCTCCTATACCGGCAGTCCCGAAGGAGCCCAGAGTAAGGTGAAGTTTGTTCTTAAGACCGACGCTATTGAGAAGGAGACGGCGGCCGAGACCGCCGCCGCGCCGGAGAAGCCGGCCAAGGTCAGCTTTTGGCAGCGGATTGTGAACCTGTTTAAAAGAAAGGATTAGCGCGTGCTGTCGGCATACGCCGGCGCATAAACCCAAACCGCCCGCAGAGGCTTCTGCGGGCGGTTTCTTTCCGCTTTTTTTGCGGCAGGTAAATTATTGCTTTTTCTTTATTTGCTGGTATGAGACTTCCGCCAGCTAAAAAGATAATACACTTTTGAAGAAACATTCCCGCTCATTTAAATAATGAAAAAGAAGAAAATTTGCTGGGCGGTATAAAAAACGGCTATCCGGGCCGGGACAGGCTGGATAGCCGTTTTACATTGAAAGCGCCTGCCCGCAGAAGCGGGCGGATGCGTAAAAACAATATCGCAGCTACTATTTTTTATCCCAATCCCGGAAGAATACCGCCGGCCAGCCGGCAGACGGCCGCAAGGCAGATACAGAGCAGCACGCCCAGCAGGGTGGGAATAAGGAATGCTGCCGCCGTCCACTTCCAGCTTCCGGTTTCCTTGCGAATGGTCAGACAGGTGGTGGAGCAGGGAAAATGGACCAGAGAAAAGGCCAGAAAGCAGACGGCGGTTATCCAGGTCCAGCCGTTGGCCGCGAGAACGCCCCGCAGCTCGAAAAGACTGCCGGCCTCCAGCATACTGCCGGTGGATAGATAGCTCATCAGTATGATGGGCACCACGATCTCATTGGCCGGAAAGCCCAAAATAAAGGCCATGAGGATATAGCCGTCCAGTCCCATCAGGCGGCCCAGCGGCTCTAAAAATCCGGCGCAGTGGTCCAGCAGGCTGACCCCGCCCGCCGAAACGTTGGCCATGAGGAAGATGACTAGACCGGCGGGGACCGCTACCGTCACCGCCCGGCCCAGTACGAAGACGGTCCGGTCCAAGGTGGAGCGGCAGAGCACCCGCAGCACGTCGGGCTTGCGGTAGGGGGGAAGCTCCAGGGTAAAGGA
>JAAVYX010000029.1 GCA_022791355.1 Clostridiales bacterium
ATCAAGGTGGACAGGGGATAATAGATCATGGGCTTATCGTATACGGTTAGAATCTGCTTGGAGGCCGCAATGGTGGAAGGATACAGCCGCGTTCCCGCTCCTCCCGCTAAAATGATGCCTTTCATATTTTACCCCTTTCCGCCGGCTTCTCGCCGCATCTGACAGACAAACGACCCCTGCGCAACAGGCGCCTTTGGATGTAGGCACCGATAGACAAAGAAATAGTAAAAGGCGCCGATAAAAATCATTAAATACAAAAATGTCGTTGAAAATACATAAAGCAGAAACTGATCGTCAATCGCGCACATAAATAGGGAATAAGAAAGATTCGCATAAACGATTAAAAGAAAATTGGAGTCCGGCCTGCTTTGCACCGTATGAAACAAAGCCGAATAGAGAGCGCCCAATCCCGCCATGATCACATACATTCCCAGATAGCCATAGTCCTCGATATATCTGCGCAGGCAGGAATATACGTTGGATTCGATACCGGGAAATGCGACAAAGTCATGATGTATAGAGAGCTGCGGGAGGTCCAGACCCAGCTGCCGCAAAACACTATAGACCGACAGCAAGGTGTGGTCCCCAAAATATCCCGTATCCGCGCGGGGATTTAAAACATAATCATTGAAGCCTGGAATGGAAAACCCGATATACTTAGAGATCGACGAGAACATAGACGTTCCCGTACCGCTGTCCTTCATCAAGCCTGTGAGCCGGAAAATTACCAGAAATAAGCATAGGGCGGCCGCGCCGAGCAAAATAATCTTTACTGTATTCCAATAGTTCCACCGCTTTTTTTGCTGATATAAAACACAGCCCACAATCAGCAGATACGCGATATCGATGATAAATCCGTCGCGCGCGGCGGAAAGAACGCGAAAAGCCATTAAGATGACCAGAGGAACCGCCAAAAGGATATCCTGCCATTTCCAACCGCACCATATCAAATTATATAGAAATATGAAAGAGAAAACATAACCGGCCGCCTGCGCAATCACAGCAAAAATATTTCCCAGCTTACCAATGGTTCCAAAATTTAAAACCGCTTCCCTGACGTATTTGAGCATAGAGGACAGACCGCCGGGATTTCCTGCTGTCAGGGACAACTGATAGGTTTTATAGAAGTAGAACAGCAGCATTACAAAAAGCACGCCGCACACCAGAAGCATCTGCGTAATAGGCAACTGGATTGGCGTATGGAGTACAGCCGTCCGGCATTTGGACATCGGACAAAATGTACGGCCACGGTAGATTACCGCACGCCGCTTTTCCATAAAATGAAGGATAAGCTGATGGGCCACGCCAAATACCGCAAGCGCGCTTAGAATAATCAAAACGGTGGCCGCGTCTATGGTGTAACCCCATTTATTTACATTAATCATAGCAAAAAAGGCGCTTAATGTAAACATAGCGCATACGATGGTCCAAGGCGATAAAATATTGCGGTTACCCGCAACAAAGGCCACGCCGGTTAGAACCAACAGCGCGATGAAAAGTATATAAATCATGCAGGTAACTCCTTACGGTTTTTTACCTAAGCTGACATGGCGGCCGCTTTTCCCTTACTTCGACCAAGCGATACCAACAGGAGTCTTAGGCGCGTAAGCATGAGCCGCCGCTAACGATCTCTCTACAATAGCGCGGTTGGACTTATAGACAGTCTCCAGAAATACGCCGCAGGCGCTGGCTTCCATCATTTCGGATACCACAGCATCCTCGGCCGGCGTCTTTGCAAGAATCAAAAGACAATCAGCCTGGCTCGTATAATCCGCAATCGCTTCGGAGGCCTTCCCCGGAACCGCAATCGCCGCACATTCCTCTTTAGACAACGCTTTGCCGCTTGTCTGAACCGATTGCCCTGTCAAGTCGGCGACGGCCAAACGATAACCGTTCTTTTCAAAACGCTGGGCAAGCGCGGCGGCTAAACCATAATTATGAATGGAAGAAGAAAGCACCGCCGCCTTCTTTCCGCTCTTGCGCAGCTGGGCCGTAATATAGCAGAAAACATCATAATCCGGCTGGGCCGCATGGTCGATACTGTCCACCGCAAAGCTGCTGAGCAACATATTTTTAGAGACAATTTTCCGGGACGCCAGAAACATAACGCCTAAAACAAATACCGCCAAAAATCCGCCCAGAACACCGCCCAGCAATAAATATTTCATAGCGCTGGAACCGCCGTCCGCAACAGTCTCGTGATAAGAGCTGTTCAAAACGGTATAACGGATTTCCGGTGCTTCCTTTTGCGCCAGTTGCACCGAGTATTCTATATAGGCCTGCAAAAACTTCTGAGCATTGGCATGGATATAGTCATAGTTTTCAGCATCAGTAGGCAAAGTCAACTGAAATTCATATTTGGCAGTATTCGGAAGGGTTTTACAAATCATCTGCTTTTTAAACCATTTGAATTGATCCTCCAGATCTTCCTTACCCCAATCCGCATAAAATTTAGGCATATCAAAGGACTGGGCTGCTCCTTTAAAAAAGATGGCCAAACTGGTATTGCGCATCCACATCTCACTGTAATCTTCGTATTTTTGTATGTTCGTATTTTGGTCTACAATCTTGGCGTTATTTTCTAAATATATAATTTGACTTGTGATAATAGTAGCCCTGTTCTCGGCCTTCCCTACCAGCTTAGGTCCGCCTAAAATCGCCGCCAACAGGATAACAGCCAACAGGACAGCCCACCATTTTTTCAAAACATAAATCACAAATTCCTTTACCGTATACGTCGTACCGTTCATTGGTATCCTCCTTTTTATATGACGCCGCTTCTATATCCACCCCAGCAAAATAAAGATCCGCCAGGACAGCATATCGCTTTTTTTCTGAGCCGTCAGACGGGGATTTACCAGCAGACCCATCCGCTTGCCAAAGGACTGGCGGCAAAGAGCCAGCTGCTCGGTCAGCTTTCGGTCCTCCCCGCTCATCCTGTCTCCAAAGGCGGCCAACAGGTCCTTCGCGCAGGCGCTGCGGCTATGGTCCTCCCCGCGCTTAAACAGATTTTTAAACCGGCTGGTCCACTTGCGCAGGCCGGATCGATTGGCTCCCACCACGTTGCCGCCGTGCTGCCGGTAGTCCATATGGGCAACAGGGTCGTACAACACCCGTCCTACCGCCGCCACGCCCCGGTAGAGCAGGACGTCGTGCATGTATTTCGCATGGGGGGTAAAATCCTGGAAGAGCTTTCGCACCGCATGATTAAAAACCATGGTGCAGCCGAAAGCCACGCCGTTGATTAAGGCGCAGCCGTAGCTGACGGTGCGCACATGGACGTCCTCCTGCTGGAGCGGCCGAAGGTCCCCGTCTACCAGGCGCTTTTTGCTAAAGTACAGCAGCGGCTGCTCCTGCGGCTTGTCTTCCAGCATGTGGAGAGCGGCTTCGATTTTATCTGGATGCCAATAGTCGTCCTGATCGCAAAAGGCGTAAAAATCGGCCTCGTCGCTGTTTTTGAGCAGGTCCAGAAAACTTTTTTCCGGCCCCAAATTTTCTCCGTTATACCAACGCAGACGGCCGCTGCCAGCGTAGGACTCCAGGATTTCCAGGGTGCGGTCGGTAGAGCCGTCGTCCCGCGCCACAATAAAGAGATTCTGTTCGGTCTGCGCCAAAATACTGTCTATTTGCTGTTCCAGATACTTTTCCCCGTTATAGGTACTCAACAGCACCGCAACTTTATACATCGCACCAAGTCCTTTTCGTTACAGCGACCAGCGAAAGGCCGTTTTGAAGGGGGTGTTTAGGTCGGTGGCGAAGACACGGAGCACATCGTCTATGGAATGTACCGGCTGGTCCTCATAGATGATGGCGTTTAAACGGTCCTGAAAGGCCGGCTCCTCCATAAAGGCCACGGCCTTCTCAAAGTCCGACCGGCCGGAACGGCTACACCCCACCATGGTAAGGCCCTTTTCCAGCACATTACGGGTATTGACCGCCACCTTATTTTCACTGACCCCCATCAGCACCACCGCGCCCTGGGGATTGATGGTGCGGATAATATCGTCGATGGCGTAATAGCTGCCCTCCCCGCCGGCGCACTCAAAAGCGTGGTCGACCTGGAAGTTTTCTGGAAGACTGTCGGCCAAGTAGGTTTCGTCCACAAAGGTAAATAGAGAAAGCTTGCGAGTATCCTTTCCCACTACGACGATGCGGCTCTCTGGGAAGGCGCGGGTCAGGATACAGGCCATAATGTAGGCCAGGCTGCCGTCTCCCCATATGCCGATAGCGTCCCGGCGGGCATGGGCCACGGCTGCGAACCGGCCGGAAGCGTGAACCCCCACGCTGACAAATTCGGTTATGGCAGCCACCGGCTCCTTTACCCCGTCGAAAGCGACCAGCCGGTCGAGCGGCATTTCCACAAACTCCCGCATAAAGCCGTCGTAGCCGCTGGAGAGAAACCGGGAGCCCTTGGCGTAGTTTTCAAAAACAATGCCGTCGTTTACCTCGGGGGGCACGTTGGGGATCATTACCACCGTCTGGCCGGGCCGGAAGGTCCCTGTCCGGTCGGACACAACCTGGCCGCAGCACTCGTGAATGAGAGCCATAGGCAGCTTCTGCCGCAGAACCTTGGCGTCCCGCTGGCCCAAAAAGTACCGCTGGTCGGCGTGGCAGATGGCCATGTAACGGGGCCGCACCACCACCCCCTTTTCAAAGTCCACCTCTTCGTATTTGACCGAAAAGGAGCGGGGACTCACCAATTGATAGACATAGTTAATCAAGCTCGATTCCTCCCACCATGGCCTGGGCGATCTTATAATCGCTGACCGTGGTGATCTTCAGGTTGGAGACCTCTCCCTGCACCAGCTCCACCGGCGTATTGCGCACCACGCAGATTTTACAGGCGTCGGTAAGGGCCGCCTTCTCCTCCGCCGACAGGCTGTCATACAGCCCTTTGAGCAGAGAAATGCGGAAGCTTTGGGGGGTCTGTCCCTGGTACATGCGGCTGCGCTCGGGGATTTCTGAGATCAGCCGTCCGTCTCCGGATACCACGATGGTATCGGTAGCGCCCACCACCGTGTCGCAGGCGCCGGACCGCAGGGCCGCGTCTATATTCTCCTCGATAATCCGCAGAGTAACAAAGGGGCGGACCGAATCGTGAGTGACGATGATATGGTCGTCGCTTTGACCGAAATCGGTCTCAATTTGATCCACGATATGGAAGATAGTCTCGTTGCGGTCTCCCCCGCCGGCCACGATGC
The DNA here is from genome assembly GCA_022791355.1 of Clostridiales bacterium. Taxonomy (GTDB): domain Bacteria; phylum Bacillota; class Clostridia; order Oscillospirales; family Acutalibacteraceae; genus Howiella. The sequence continues at coordinate 5,202 of JAAVYX010000029.1, forward strand.
GGATGTCCTGCTTACGGTCGGGCAGATGCTTTTCCACCAAGTCCCGCATATGCAGCAGCCAGTTGGGATGGACCCCTACATATACGGCGTCCAACCGGGCGCAGAGCAGGAATTTTTCCAGGGTATGGAGGATAATGGGCTTATCCCCCAAGGGAAGAAACTGCTTGGGCATATCCGCGATGTGCATCCGGCTGCCTACGCCGCCGGCCAATACGGCGCCAAAAATCATAGATAACATCCTTTCCGCTGGCAGAGTCTGTGTTCCATCATTAATATGTTTTTAATTTTTTTGTTTGGACTGGAAAAGAGATTTTGCGGCAGAATTGGTTTTGGATTATTTTAGCTGAGCGGGAGGTTTCGCACCAGATTTCCCCTGTATGGATACTCCAAAAGTCGGTCTGGCAACGTCTGCGCCTCTAGATCCTATCTTTTGTAAAGCGACAAAAGCTGGAGGAGAAAAACGTTACCGCCTACGGGACCGCGTCGCTGACGCCGCCTCCAGAGCCGCGCCCCTCCGGTTAACTCCCGCCGGCAATGACGTAAGCTTTAGCTGGATACATTTCACTTATCCGCCGATAGCAATCAGAGAACGTTAGCGTTTTGTGTGGGGAGCAAAAAAACGTCTAGTCGAAAATAGAGTAAAGGGAAAACTGGCGAGGAATCTTACACTCGATTAAAAGGAGAGATCTGAAGCCTTCTATCTAAATCTTAACCGACCCGGTTTCAGAGCTACAGGACCGTAAACAACCACCGAATTATCAGCAGTGGGTAAAAACTGATAGCAGCAGCTGGCGGGAAGCCATAAAAACAGCCTGCAATCGGGGGGGGGTAAAGTACAAGAAGGATTTACAAGGACGGCCTAGGGCGGGAGCCCAGAGGGGAATCCAGTCGACACGATTTCCGCGAGCGCGTCTTTTGTCTGCTTTTCTTCGCGCGACGAAAAGCAGGTCGCGCCTTGCGGGCAGGTACGGAAGAAAACGCCTGGCGCGAAACCTCCCGCCGAACTAAAAATATATACGTGCAAGCGCACAGACAAAAACTGATTGGCTTTACCTCCTACTCCCCGTCTACGCTCCGTGCAACACCTGCCGGACCAGCTCCATAGCGCCCTTCACCGCTTCGTCCATATTGCAGTAGCGATACTGGGCTAAACGGCCCAGGGGATATAGATTGACATACCGACGGGCTTCCGCGGCATACCAGGCGTAGAGCCCGCGGTTTTCGGGATTGGGCACTGGGTAAAAGGGCGTATCCTGCCGGCCGCAGGCGCAGGGATATTCATAAGCGATGGTAGTGCCCACGACGTCCTGAACCCGCGGGGCTGTGAAATGCTTAAATTCCAACGTTCGGGTATACCCCGGCGCGTCGGGCGCGTTGACCACGCCGACAGGTTGGAACTGTTTGAGCGGCAGACGTTGCCAGTCAAACCGCAGGCTGCGGTAGGGCAGTTCGCCGTAACGATAGCCGAACAGCGCGTCCAGTCTGCCGGTCCAAATCACAGGCATCGAACAGGGCCGTCCGTCCAGCCAAAGCGCATCCTCTGCGGGACGCAGACGGCGCAGGCCGTCGCAGGCCAGGGTAACGCGGATAGCCGGATGACTCAGCATACGGTCGAACAAGGGAGAAAAGCCGCCTTGGGGCATACATTGGAACCGGCTGGAAAAGTAAGCCGATTCGTCCGCCAGCAGCACCGGCACCCGGCCGGCCACGCTGGCGTCCAACTCGGTCAGGGGCCTTCCCCACTGCTTTTCCGAATAAGGACGATAGATTTTTGCAAAGAGGATTTCCGCCAGTTCTTGAAGCGCAGGCTCCTTACTTTGGGTCAGGCTGTCAAGGGATATCCGCCGGCCGTAGCCATGGGCGGACAAAAGGGCCTCCCGCAAAGCCGCGGCCTTACCGGCGGGAAAAAGTCCGGTTAAGGACTGGAGGTTGAAGGGGATAGGAATAAGCCTGCCATCCACCCTTCCCAGGACGGTATGCCGATAGGGATAAAAATCTGCAAAACGCTGCAAAAATGCCATGACCGTGGGAGAATCGGTGTGAAAAAGATGGGCGCCGTAGGACTGAACGATTATTCCGTTGTCGTCCACATAGTCCCGGCAGTTGCCGCCAACGGCTTCCCTACCCTCCCACACCTGGACAGCATACCCCGCTTCGGCCAAAATCCGGGCGGCAACCGCCCCGGAAAAGCCAGCGCCGACTACGATCGCATGACGCATGATCCCGCCTCCATCAGCTTTTCCCGAACGGTCTCCGGCCGTTTTAAAACTGGTATAGATCTCTCTGCGGCCCATCTGGCGAATGACCTTTGGCCAGTCCCAACGCTAAAGCGCCTCTGCGTCGCTTCCCAAGTCTGGGGCCTTGTAGCAGTCTAGCCGAAAGGACAGACCGTAACGTAAGGCAGCAGGACGCAGGAGTCCCTCGCAAAAATCCACACAAAGCGTATACGCGACTTGTGCAGACCGCATAGGCGAAGGACCTTTTCCCTCTGCACAGCAAATTTTTTATAGTCATACAGACGTATGACAAACCAATTTAACGAATGCGGAAAAATTCGCCCATACGGTCTTCAAAGGCCGCGCATATCGATTCTTAATGCAGCACCGCCGTGACAGTGTGCAGCATAATGCGAATATCCTTCCAAAAACTATAGTTTTCCAAGTAGGCCAAATTATACTGCATTTTGGCTGGGAGCACCTCGTTCACATAAGTTTCGTCGGCGTTTTGGGCCTCTGAAAGCAGACGCTCCTCGTCCTTATACAGGATGCTGGTCTCCGACGTAACCCCGGCGGGAAGCAGCAGGGTGGCCTGCATGGCCTCGGTATAATGCTCCACATAACGGGGAACCTCCGGGCGGGTACCCACAAAGGTCATATCCCCGGCGATAATATTCAGGAGCTGAGGCAGCTCATCCAATCTGCACTTACGCAGCATTCGGCCCACCTTGGTAACCCGGCTGTCCTGATTGGTGGTAACCTGACTGCCCAGACGCTCCGCGTCGCTGACCATGGTGCGGAACTTGAAGATACGAAATTCCTTCCCATAACGGGTGATCCGCACCTGCCGGAACATGACCTTTCCCTTAGAATCGGTCTTAATAGCAATCGCCAGCCCCAGCATGACTGGGGAAAGCAGCACGACTAGAATAAAAGCGACGACAAGATCAAAACAGCGTTTGGCAAACAGGCTGCCCCGCTTGCGCCGCAGGGCCTCATAATAGGGCCGCACGGCCTCGGTGCGAAGCTGATTGGGAAGCTTCTCCCATTTCCTCATGCACGCACCTCCGCCAGCGCATTTTGAAAGGTGTCGACAACGTAAGAAACCGCCTCATCGGTCAGCAGGGTATGCAGCGGCAGGGTGATTTCATTCTCGTACATGGCGTAGGCGTTGGGATAGTCGTCAATGGAAAAGCCCATGCTTTTATAGGCCGTGTGCATAGGCAGAGGTTTATAATGCACATTGGCGGCCACGCCTCCCTCGGCCATTTTGGCGATGAGGGCGTTACGACCCTCCGCCCCCAGACCAGGCAGGCGAACCAAATACAGATGGCCGCTGGAGGCAAAATCCTCTCCATAATGGAGCAAGGGCTGCGCGCCGGTATTGGCCAAGCCTTCGTTATATCTGCCGATGATCTCCCGGCGGCGGGAAAGGAGCTCCGGATACCGCTTTAACTGCGCAAGGCCGATGGCCGCCATGATATCGGTCATATTGCATTTATAGGCAGGCGAAATAATATCGTATTCCCAAGCGCCCAGCTGGGTTTTGGCCAACGCGTCCTTGGACTGGCCGTGGAGGGAAAGCAGCATATACTGTCGGTAAAGTTCTTCGCTATCGATACCCGGAATATCCCGCCAGACCGCCGCGCCGCCCTCGGCCGTGGTCAGGTTTTTGACAGCGTGGAAGGAGAAGCTGGTAAAATCGGCTATTTCGCCGCATACCTTGCCCCGCCGGCTGGCTCCGAAGGCATGGGCCGCGTCGGCCAAAATAACAACCCGGCCGATGGCCCGCTGTAGCTCCCCGTTGGGCCGAAACAGCTCCCTCTTATTCTCCACGGCGGCGTAGAGACGGTCGTAATCGCAGACAACGCCGGCCAGGTCAACCGGAATAATGACCTTGGTTTTATCCGTAATGGCCCCTTCCAGCTTATCGTAATCCATTTCAAAGGAACCGGGGGCGGTATCCACCAAAACAGGCGTGGCGCCCACATGGCAGATCACGCTGCAGGAAGCGGTGTAGGTATAGGCCGAGGTGATAACCTCGTCGCCGGGTCCCACGCCCAGCAACCGCAGGGTCATTTCCATTGCGGCCGTGGCCGAGTTAAGACAGACGGCCTTGCCTGTATGACAGGCCGCGGCAATCTGCCGCTCAAACTCCTTGGTTTTGGGCCCGGTTGTAATCCAGCCGGACCGCAAGGCCTCTATAACCTCTTGTATCTCCTGCTCGCCGATGTCCGGCGGAGAAAATGGAACCTTCATATCTAATCCTTCTTTACCAAGAATTCGCAGGCGGCCGCCCGCAGGTCACCCAACCGCGCCGCCCTTTTCCAAATAGGATAGGCGCAAAGGCCGGAAAAAAATCACTGTGAAATTTAACCTATTAACTTGTATATTATATTTCCAATTCTATAATTAGTCAACCTTTAAGTCTATTTTACACGATTCAGCGGCAAAAACAGCCAGCAAATCTATGGCAGATTATACCAATTATGGAAATAGACCGGCATATTATCGTAAATTTTGCGAAAAGCGCCGCACGATAAGCCGATACAGTTTTTTTGAAGATGAAATAGATATATCGGAACGGAAAAAATAAAAACTTTGGAAGCTTTATCCGACAAAAAAACAGTCCGCCGCCATAACAGGCAACAGACTGTTCCATAAAACCAATATAGCGTTATTCGGCAAAACCGAACTGCACCAGGCTAATCAGACCTTCCACAGCCTGCTCTTCATCCGCGCCGTCGGCGATAACGCGAATCGTAGTGCCGCCCACGATACCCAGAGAAAGTACGCCCAGCAGACTCTTGGCATTGACGCGGCGCTCCTCCTTCTCCACCCATATAGAAGACTTATACTCATTCGCTTTCTGGATAAAGAAGGTTGCGGGACGGGCGTGCAGGCCAACCTGGTTCTGAACTACAACATCCTTTACATACATAGCAAGATATCTCCTTATACTCAATTTTCAATTTTTTCATCTGTCAATGCATATTATAACCACAATATGTCGCGCAGTCAACGTTACAGGGCCACGATTTGGAAACTTCTAACGAGTCTCCAAATAGTGACAATATACGTATTTTAGGTTTGTGCAAGTTGTGTATAATCATCGGCGGCCTTTCTTGCAGCTTGAACAGCAGTTTTGCACACAAACACCAAACGCGGCATGTATTCCTGGACATATCCGTGCGAACGGGCCGCTATTTCCCGCATAGAAAAAGATGAAAGGCTATGCATGCAGATTTTTGCGATGCTCTCTTACCTCTTACTATTATCGGTCATCCCAACGCTGAACACCTCCATGAAGCCCCCCACAAGGAGTTTTTCATGGATTCTCCATCACAATCTGGCATGTTGACATAGGCTGATCCTCCGCCTCTTAACCAAGTTATGGGATTATGGGAAAATTATAATACGGTTCCTTGCATGAAATATCTCACCCAACGCATAGAAAACAGCAGCTGTCCTACCGTTTCCTGTGCATCTGCCCGCTCCTGCGGGAAGGCGCTTTATATTTATAGACTCCAGGCTGGGATGACCTGGATGGCCATTTATAGATTGCCAAAGGCAAGCTATAAAAACAAATCCCCAGGCCGTTGTTTGGACCTGGGGATTCGTGCAAATGTTAGATTTTAAGCTTTGCGGGCAAGAATCTTACAAATTTCCATGACGTCGGTGATGGTGATAGCGTTGTCGCCGTTCAGATCGCCCCGGGCCATTTCATCCTCGGTGGGCGCCTTTCCAGCCGACTGACGAGCCAGCACCTTACAGGCTTCCATCACATCCTGGATGGTAACCTCGCCGTTGCCGTCCATATCGCCGGGAACCAGATTGAGTTCCAGTTTTTCGATAGCGTTCTGGATGTCCTGAGCCGCCGTGTCGACCTGCTCCTGCGTAGCTTCAATGCCCAGCTTGCCGGCCGCTTCTACAGCGGCTTCCAGCACAGCCCAGCTCTCAGCGGTATAGAGATTCTCCTTGGGCTTGAGGCTGTTATAGGTCAACAAAGCCTTATCCAGCTCAGCCCGGTCGGTAGTGATGGCCGATTTGCCCATAAACTCTACCTCGGCAAGCTGCATGCTGGAACCAGCGGAGGTAAGATCCAGACGATAGGTCTTATAGGGCGCAACCTTCTCCTCGGCCACAGTCAAAGGACGAGTATACTGGGCCCAGTTAAAGGACAGATCCTTTTCGCTCAAAAGCTCCCAGCTCTTACCGTCGTTGGAGCCGTAGAGAGCGGCATGATTGGGCGCATTTTCAGCATTGCTGCCGGAGGTAACGGTAACCATAGACATCTTGTACATGGCGGGAGAGGTGAAGTAGATCGACGCCTCGTTGTTGGAAATGATGGCGCTGGTAGCGCTGGTATTGTCGATCAGAGCGCGCAGATCGCCGGCAGGAATATCCCGGCTGGCAAACTGGTCTTCCTTAGAACTATAGTTGGGCCGGGTAGCGGTAGAAACGTTGGCCGCCACTGCATCCTTCTCGGGAGCGGGCGCTTCGTCGCCCTTGGTGATGGATACGGGCAGGGATTCCTCACTGGAACCCCAGGTGGAAGGCTCCGCGCCCATCTCGAATTCCAGGGTGCCGCCGGCAGCCAGGTCGGAATGCAGGATATAGTTTTTATCGTAGGCCTGACCGTTGAGCTTGACGCTCTGCACATAGATATTTTCACGGGAATTCTTGGGAGCGCTGATCACCAGATCCTCGCCGTTCTCCAGATGGATGGTAGCCTTGGTGAAGAGGGGCGAGCCGATGGCGAACTCGGGATTGCCCATGCTCACCGGATAGATACCCAGAGCGCTGAGCACATACCAAGCCGACATTTCGCCGTTGTCCTCGTCGCCGCAGTAGCCCTGCCCGATCTCGGAGCCGATATACAGACGGTCCAGCACCTCGCGGACCTTCTCCTGGGTCTTCCAAGGCTGGCCGGCGTAGTTGTACATATAGGGGATGTGATGAGAAGGCTGGTTGGAGTGGCCGTATAGGCCCATCTTTACCTCCCGGGCCTCCAGCTCCTCGTGAATGGTGCTGGGAGAGGTTCTGGTATTTGTACACTGGGTTTCAAACAGGCCGTCCAGCTTCTCGGCCAGCTTGTCGCGGCCGCCGTAGAGGTTGGCCAGACCCTGGCCGTCCTGGGGAACCGTGAAGGCCATGTTGTAGCCGTTGGTCTCGGTGTAATCGCCCCACCAGGACTGGGGATTGTATTTCTCGGGATCGGTCTCGCGGAAGCTGCCGCTGTCGTTTTTGCCCATAAACCATCCCAAATCGGCGTTATACAGATTGACATAGTTCTGGGCGCGGTTGCGGTAATAGGCCATCTCGTCGGAATAGTCCTCGCCCTTCTCAATCAGGGCGGCGGCCAGCTGGGAAATGCCATAATCGTTGATGTAGCCCTCCATGGACCAGGAGAAGCCCTCGCCCTGAGAGGTGCTGGTATAGCCGCGGAATATAGAGGTCTCAATCTGCTTGCGGCCAACTACCTCGCTGGTGGAAGCCACCGCGGCGTTGCGCAGAGCGGACTGCATAGCGCCCTCCCAATCGAACTCTATACCGCGCTGGGCGGCGTCGCCGAAGATCACGTCGGAGCTGGTGCCTACCATGCTGTTGGTCGCACCGGGGGTAATCCAGCGAGGCAGCCAGCCGGAATCATTATAATGCTCCACCAAGCCGTCCAGCACCTCAGCGTCCATAGCGGGCGTCAGCAGGGCGTAGGCGGCCCAGGTGGTGCGATAGGTATCCCAGAAGCCGTTGATGGTGTACATCTTGCCTTCCTTGATCACCGGCGCGGTGTTGGAGCCGCTGTAGGGGCTGGCATACTTCCATACGGGAGCCTCTTTCGTACCGGTATTTTCGCTGTAGTTCATGGGATATGCGAACATACGGTACATATTGGAGTAGAAGGTGATCATCTGCTCCTCGGTAGCGCCCTCGATCTCGATGACGCCCAGCTTATCCTCCCAGGTTTTCTGAGCGGCGGCACAGACGGTATCGAAGGTTTCGTTCTCAGCGATCTCCAGCTCCAGGTTCTTCTTGGCCTGGTCGGCGCTGATGAAGGAGGTAGCGAACTTCATGGTGATAACGGTGTCGCCCTCTCCGGCCGCCGGGAAGGTCAGGATGCCCTGCTTGGTCCCGACAACCTTCACACTGTCAGGCGTATTCATGAACACGCCGTAGACATGCATCCGCTTGGCGCCATTGTTGGTATGGTCGGAATAGGCGGTAAAGGTGCCATCCTCGTTCAGGGTCAGGCTGCCGCCCGCCCGCTCGCAGTCCAGAATAACATTGCGGTTCTCGGAATCGGCCGGGAAAATAAACCGGGTGAAGGCCGCATGCTCGGTGGGGGTGACCTCCATAGTCACGCCGGAGGCCTTGGATCCCTCGTCAAAGGTCACGCTGTAGAGATGGGCCTTGGCGGTTTCGTTGTCGTGGGAGAAATCGGCCGCCCGGGCGGCTGCGTTGATATCGCTTCCAGCTTCTACAGCGGCCGCGTCGATACTGGTGTTGGCCATAAACTGCCAGGTACCATACTCGCCCAGCCAGTTGGAGGCGAAATGGTTGACGCTGATATGCTTCAGGGTGGTGTTGGCGCCGCCCTGCTGATAACGGTACTGCATATTGCCGCTGCCGTCGCCGGTGCAGGGCTCGTACTGGTTGAAGCCGTGGGGAGTGGTGACCAGCGGCTGAATCAGGCCGCGGGAGAAATTGGAGCCGCCGCCGCTGTTGGAGCCCCGGCGGATATCCACGTAATCGGTGAGGCGCTCATAATTGGCCTCGGCGGCGTTCTCGATAACGATATCGTCCAGATAGGCCAAAAAGGCGGTATCCTCGGCGGCGGGGTCCAGATTCTCATAGCCGATCAGGATGTCCTTGATGGTCTTTCCGGCGGCTACGGTTCCGATACTGGAACGGATCAGGTTCCACTGCATAGTATTCCAGAACTTGCAGTTGCCCTGCTCGTCAGGAGTCAACCCGTTGCCGTACTGGTCGGTAGCCTTTAGATTGCGCAGATAGGTACCGTCGGTGAACTTGAGATCCACAGCCATGTGCATGGAGGTATAATCATAGTCATACTTCTCCATAGCCGCCGGGAAGAATACGTAGCTCAGCTCGGTGTTGCTGGACACCGGGATGTTCACATCCTTATACAGGACATTGTAGCTGGAGCCCTGCTCCTTGCCCGAATGGGTGCCGCAGATTTTCAGGGCCTTGTCCCCCGTCCATCCGGTGTTGGCGGTGCCCACCCAAACGGAGGAGGGGCCGTTGCTGGAAATGGTCTGCATGGGGCTGTTCAGCAGCTCCCCGTCCTCCCCGGTGCCGATTTGCAGCTCGGAGAAC
>JAAVYX010000004.1 GCA_022791355.1 Clostridiales bacterium
CAAGCCTATGGTATATTTGGCGTCCCCGCCGTCCCCGGCGTGGGGCCATCGGTCTGATATAATTTGACATCCCCGCGTTCTATGCTTACGATTTTCAACCGCAAAACGCTTCTCTCCGTTCCTTCCCGGCCTATAGCTGGGCCCCGTCAGAGCGCATAACATGCGAGACCATCCGTCCGGTATAATGTTCGTTTTGCGGACATTATACCTTCGACCGTCGGAAGGCCTCCAGCTCGGCGGAGGTGGGCAGAGAAGGTTGGGCCCCCTCCTTGGTAACCGCCAGGGCCCCGGCCAAGCCCGCCCATTCCACAGCCGTCTCCATGTCCCCCGTTTCCAGATACCGCAGGGTCAAAGCGGCCGTAAAGGCGTCCCCAGCGGCGGTGGTATCCACGGCCTGGACGGGATAGGCCGGATAAAACCGTTCCACTCCTTCGCCATATAAAAGCGCCCCCCGGCCGCCCAGCTTGAGCACGACAAAACGGGCTTGCGCCCGGCTTTGTATGCGCTGGGCCGCCTCCAATGCCGACCGGTCGTCTCCCACCGAAAGACCGGTCATCGCCTGGGTTTCGGTTTCATTGGGACTGATCACCTCTACCCCCCGCAGACGGTCCAGCGGCAGGGACATGGCCGGCCCCGCGTCTACAATCAGGGGAATCCCCCGCTCCCGGGTCATAGCATGCAGGGCGAAAACCGTCTCCAGCGGAATCTCCAGCTGACAGATCACCCCGTCGCAGGGCTGCCAGAGAGCGTCGCGCAGGTCGGCCTCCTCCACCCTCATATTGGCCCCCGGCAAAACGATAATCCGGTTTTGCCCCCCTTCCTCCACGGGAATAACGGCCAGTCCGGTCGGAGCGGCGGGGTCGGCGGTCAGACAAGCCGTGTCCACCCCCTCGGCCCGCAGTCCTTCCTCCAGTATACGGCCGTTGCAGTCCTCCCCCCGGCGCCCGCAGAAAAACACCTGCCCGCCCAAACGGGCGGCGGCCACCGCCTGATTGGCCCCCTTGCCGCCAGGGATGTAGGCGTAGTCCCGGCCAAGGCAGGTTTCCCCCGCCGCCGGCATACGCGTAAGGGACAGCCGCAAATCCATATTCAGGCTCCCAACCACCAGAATACGCGGTTTCATAAGTATCGCCTCATTCCAGTTCAAATCGCAGGGACAGGCGGTCGTCCTCCAGAAAGTCCATCCCATAGCAATAGTAATATAGCGTAGCCTTACACCCAATCGGCGCTTCAAATAAAATCGTTCTCGAAACCTGCTCCCATGGATCCAGATAGCCTTTGGATAAAGCCGTTTCCATATGGGCGAAGGAAAAACGGGGGGGCGATCCTTTCACCTGTCTCGACATGCAGTTGAAAGTAATCTTTATCAAAGGAAAGCAGCCTTGTCCAATCCTCCTTCCGCAATTCCTCCGGGAGATTTTCCGCTCTGTTCCTATATTCCGGATATTGACCGCAACGATCACATACTCCATGCCTTCCGGCGGATGGTCGTGGGACAGGCCCTGCGAGCGGGTCACATCGGTTACAATGATTTCGCAATTGCTGTAAACGCCGGGCTCGCCGAACGCGGCGGCGCTCTCACGCCCAAACCATTCCCTTCCAGCTTGCACAGACAACCGGTTCTCGTAAATTCCGCCGTTCGTCCAAAGTACGCCAAGGAAAACCATCGGAACCGCCGCACACAATACCAAAATAACCGCGATCAGTATCAGCAGCCAACGCTGCAATCCCGGCTCCTTCGACCGTTTGACCGCAAGCCCCTGGGCCTCCAGCCTTTGCTGAAAGTCCGGACTGTCGCAGCCCGTGGGACAAAAATCGCCTGCATATTCCGCGCCGCATTTTGTACATGTACCCATCTGCTCCGCCTACGCCACTCTTTATTTTAATTGAATTATACTAAAATTACTCTATATTGTAAAGTTTTTACACACGGTTAAGCATGCTATCAGCTTTTTTCTCTTTTTCCATACGTCTGGTCCCGCATACCGTATCCCGTCAAATCCTTCCCCATAAGCCGTCCCTTTTCCTATACAAAAAGCGCGGTTCTGTCCGAACCGCGCTTTACAGTCTCTGTACTATTTCTTTTTGCGCATAACTTCCTTGGCCTTTTCAGCGATGTTGGCGGCGGTCAGGCCGTGGTACTCCAGCAGCTCCACGGCGGGTCCGGAGATACCGAAGGTATCCTGCACTCCCACCTTGACCACCGGAACCGGATACTCCTCGGCCAGCACATCGCAGACGGCCGAACCCAGACCGCCGATCACCGAATGCTCCTCGGCGGTGACGATGGCGCCGGTCTCCCGGGCGGCCTTTAGGATAATTTCCCGGTCGATGGGCTTGATGGTGGCCATATTGATGACCCGGGCCGAAACGCCCTCCGCAGCCAGCAGGCCGTAGGCCTGCATCGCCTCGGCCACCATCAGGCCGGTGGCAATGATCGTAACGTCCGTCCCGGCTTTTAGCTCTACGCCCTTGCCCACCTCAAAGGTGTAGCCCTCGTCGAAAATAACCGGTACGGCCAGACGGCCGAAGCGCATATAAACCGGCCCGTCGATCTCCATGGCCTTAAACACGGCGGCCTTGGCCTCCACCGCGTCGGCCGGATTTATGATGGTCATGCCGGGAATGGTACGCATCAGCGCAATGTCCTCGCAGCACTGATGGGTGGCCCCGTCCTCGCCCACCGACACGCCGGCATGGGACGCGCCGATCTTTACGTTTAAATGGGGATAGCCGATGGAGTTGCGGACCTGCTCAAAGGCCCGGCCGGCGGCGAACATGGCGAAGGAACTGACAAACACCGTCTTTCCCGTGGCGGCGACGCCGGCGGCCACGCTCATCATATTCTGCTCGGCAATACCGCAGTTGTAAAAACGGTCGGGAAAGGTTTTGGCGAACATACCGGTCTTGGTGGCGGCGGCCAGATCGGCGTCCATTACAATAAACTGATCGGTTCGCCGGCCCAGCTCCACCAGGCCCTGGCCGTATCCTTCACGGGTTGCGGCTTTCCTTACTTCAGACATTCTTGCTTCTCCGTTCCCCGGCGAATAAAATCAGCATATACGCGCCGCCCCATCGCCGGATGGGTACGGGCGCGGATGATTGTATATGCTTGGCGTAAATCTTTGCGAGGCCCTCTAACGCTCCGCGGGACTCCTGGTTGGCCTTTGTCAAGCCGCCGGGAGCATCCCGATTCGGGACGCAGCGTCACGACGCCAGAACGGCCCAAGGACACATGCGCATAAACGCCCTGCATTTACCTTCTTGGAGCCTTAAGCCTCCAAGGCGGCTAGCCGGGCCTTCAATTCGTCCATGGCCTTTTCGTATTCGTCCTTCTTAGGGGCTACGCCGTGCCAGCCGCAGACGTTCTCCATGAAGGAGACCCCCTTGCCTTTCACCGTATTGCAGATAATGGCGGTGGGCTTCCCCTTAACCGTCAGCGCCTCCTCCACCGCCGCGTCCAGCGCGTCGAAGTCATGGCCGTCGACCGTGACGACATGCCACTGGAAAGCGGCGAATTTCTCGTCCAGCGGCAGGGGCGAGTTTACCTCCTCGATGCTGCCGTCGATCTGGAGATGGTTTAGGTCGACAAAAACTATGAGGTTGTCCAGCCGCTTATGAGCGGCGAACATAGCGGCCTCCCAGACCTGGCCTTCCTCGCATTCCCCGTCGCCCAGAGCGCAGTACACGCGATAACCCTCGCCAAAGTGCTTGGCCGACAGGGCCATGCCGCAGGCAGCTGAAATCCCCTGGCCCAGCGAGCCTGTGGACATGTCCACGCCAGGGATATTCTTCATATCCGGATGTCCCTGGAGCATGCTGCCCACCTTGCGCAAACGGGGCAGCTCGTCCTCTGGAAAGAAGCCCTTTCCGGCCAGCGCGGCGTACAGGGCGGGAGCCGCGTGACCCTTGGACAGCACAAAGCGGTCCCGCTGATCCCACCGGGGATTCTTGGGATCGACCTTCATTTTATAGAAGTAGAGGTAAGTCAGAATATCGGCAATGGACAGAGAACCGCCGGGATGACCCGATCCGGCCTGAAAGGTGCCCTCAACGACCCCCATACGGACCTTGAGCGCTTCCGTTTGCAGATTTTTTTTGGACGCGTTATCCATGAAAAGCAACATTCCTTTCGCAAGTTCAGTCTATTACAACCCTATACTACACGATGTGCAGGGCAAAAATCAAGATATAACCTACCGAAATACGGCCGCCTGTCCCGAAAGAGTTTGGCCTAATTCATCAATAAAGTCGGCTACCGCCCCTTTTTCGCAGGAACAGGCGACATAATCCGCCAGCGCCCGCAGCTCGGCCGGCGCGGTTTCCACAAAGCAGCCAACGCCTGCGGCCTCCACCAGTTCGGTATCGTTATAATAGTCCCCGATGGCGAAAATTCGTTCGGGCGGTACGCCCATGAGGGAACCCAACCGGGTCAGCGCCGCGCCCTTGCTGACCCCGTCGCAGGTCAGTTCATAGTAGCAGTCGGCCGTTTTCAAAAAGTAGCAGCCGGTGACCGAAAGCTCCTCGCAGTAGGCGTGGAGCTGGGCCAGGCGGTCGGTTTTGCCCATGGCGAAAAGTACCTTAGTCCAGTCCTCGTCCGCTGCGGCGTCATAATCCATGTCGATTAGCTCCAGCTGTTCGTAAACCACATGACGGTCCACATCGGGCGTATGATTGAGCACAAAGAGTTTACGTCCGCTGTGCACCTCCACGCCGACGTCGGGAAATCGCTCCAGAATAGGCGGAAGCAGAATCTTGGCCGATTCGGGCAGGGATTCCTGCCAAAGAGTCTTTTCCTCCATAAAATTATACCCAATCGCGCCGTTATAAACAATGGCGCTGCAATTGACGCCGGCCATTTCCGCATACCGCCGGGCGGATTCGATGGACCGGCCGGTGGCCAAGGTAAAAAGGCCGCCCTCGTCGGTAAAGCGGCGAATGGCCGCCAGATTCCGCTGGGGGATCCGGCCGTCGCTGACCAGGGTCCCGTCGATGTCCGAGGCCAGCAGACAGCCGGAAAAACGGCCCTTGGATTGGACTTGTGCCATAAGCGACTCCTTTCGGATAAAGTATAGGCTTTAAGTAAACGTCTGCGAGGGACTCTTGCGCTTCGCTCTCTCGCGTCCCCGGTTTGGCCTTTGGCCACACCACTAGGAGCGTCCTTATCAGGAAGCGATATAGAGACGCGCAGCGCCGGAATACCGGAACGGCCAAAGGAGATTCGCATAAGATAGACCGCTGGAACTTTATCGGGAGCAGCGGCAGCGGCCGTTCTATCAAGCGATTTACCCGCCAATCCGATGCACAAAGGCGGTGAAGTAGGCGGGCAAGGGACTGTCAAACTCCATATACTCGCCAGTTTTCGGATGCACAAAGCCCACCCGTTTGGCGTGCAGGCATTGTCCTTCCAATCCCGGCGCAGACTTCTTGGGACCGTAAAGCGGATCGCCGGCCACCGGGTGCCCGATATAGGCCATGTGTACTCGAATTTGATGGGTACGGCCGGTCTCCAGCCGCAGCCGCAGGTGGGCAAAACCGCCGCCGGCCGCAGGATACCGAGCAACCACGGCATAATGGGTGAGGGCCGGCTTACTGTTTCGGTCGGTCACCGCCATCTGCTTGCGCTTTTGGGGATGACGGCCGATGGGGGCTTCCACCCTGCCCTCGTCCGCCTTCACCTGTCCGTGGACCACAGCCTCGTATTCCCTCGTAAAGGAGTGGGCCTTGATCTGGGCGGCCAGGGACTGATGGGCCTGGTCGGTCTTGGCCACCATCAGAAGCCCGCTTGTATCCTTGTCGATGCGGTGGAGAATCCCCGGGCGCTGCACCCCGCCGATACCCGAAAGACTGTCTCCACAGTGGGCCAGCAGGGCGTTGACCAGGGT
The DNA here is from genome assembly GCA_022791355.1 of Clostridiales bacterium. Lineage (GTDB taxonomy): Bacteria > Bacillota > Clostridia > Oscillospirales > Acutalibacteraceae > Howiella. Next base: position 5,886 of record JAAVYX010000004.1, read on the forward strand.
GCCGCCGGCATGGCCGGGAGCGGGATGGACCACCATACCCTTGGGCTTGTTGACCACCAGCAGGCAGTCGTCCTCATAAAGGATGTCCAGGGGGATTTCCTCGGCCAAGGCCGCGCAGGGCTTGGGGTCGGGTATGAAAACCGTCACCCGTTCTCCCTCCCCAACCTTGCGGTTTTTCGCGGCGGGGCGGCCGTTTACCTCCACGCGTCCCTCCTCGATGAGACGGGCGGCGGCCGAGCGGGTCATGTCCAGGGATCGGGTCAAGTAAAGGTCCAGGCGGATGGGCTCCGGCAGCAACGCGGTCAGGACTTCTTCTCGCACAGCGGCTCCTCCCCCGGCGCCGGAAGTCTTCTGCGGTGGGTTCTCTGGAAATCCCGAAGGGTGTCGATGACAAAATAGAGCACGATCAGGGCCGCCCCTACAACCACGCAGATATCGGCGATATTAAAGACCGGGAAATCGATAAAACGGGCCTCTAAAAAGTCCACCACATAGCGGCCGCCGTTTTCGTCCACTCGGAAAAGACGGTCGATCATATTGCCCGCGCCGCCGGCCAGCACCAGGAACAGGGCCCAATGCATCATCCGGCTGTGAAAGGTTTTCTTGATTAAAAGACTGACGCAGACCAGCATGACGATGGTGGTGATGGAGAGAAAAATCCAGGGCTGATTTTGAAAGATACCGAAGGCCGCTCCCCGGTTTTGGACATAGGTGATATGGAATACCCCGTCGATGACCGGCTGGGACTGGCCCACCGCGAAGTGGGCAGCAATATAGCTTTTGGAGAGTTGGTCGGCGGCCACCAGCGCGGCCGATACCAGCAGGGCGATCAGATAGGTCACAGGCAGCAGTCCTTTTTTATTTTATTCGCTGAGCGCGGGACTTCACAGCGGATTTGCTTTTCTTTTATTTATATAGATAGTGGGAGGTTTCGCTTTCGATTTCTTTTTCTTTTTTCTTAGTAAGTAAGAGGTTTCGCGCCAGGCATCATTTTCTCGATTCTCCAATACCGTATCGCGAGGCGCGACCCCATCTTTTCTCAAGCGAGAAAAGATGGGGAAGAAAAGCGCTCACGGGGGTTAGCACCCCCGTGCCCCCCGCCGGCGACGGTACTGGCGAGATATGCAGCAAGTAGTGCCTCTCAGGAAGCTGGGAAGCCCGAAAGTCGTAC
>JAAVYX010000030.1 GCA_022791355.1 Clostridiales bacterium
GGTGTAGGGGCGCACCTCGGAATACACGTGATTTTCCCGGACCCGGCGGGCGATCAGCTGATTATACTGGCCGCCGAAATCCAAAACCAGAATCTTCTCCATGAAACGACCTCGTTTCTATCAAATTATCCTGCAAAACAGGGGACGGTCTTATACGACTTGTCCCCTTTGCTTATCGGCCAACAGTCGGTATGCTTATGCTTTCAGTCCCAACCGGGCGAAGACCTCGTTGTAGGCGTCCTCCACGTTGCCCATGTCCCTGCGGAACCGGTCCTTGTCCAGCTTCTGGCGGGTCTCTATGTCCCACAGACGGCAGGTGTCGGGAGAAATCTCGTCGGCCAGGATGATCTGACCATCCGACGTTTTGCCGAACTCAATTTTGAAGTCGATCAGTTCGATACCGACGCCGACAAAATAGGCTTTAAGCACCTCGTTGACCTTGAAGGTCATCTCGGTGATCCGGTCCAGCTCCTGACGGGTGGCCACGCCCAAGGCAGTGATATGATACTCGTTGATCAGCGGATCGTCCAGCGCGTCGTCCTTAAGGCTGAATTCCAGCGTGGGGTTGAGCAGCTTGGTTCCCTCCTCCACACCATAGTGTTTCGAGAAGCTGCCGGCGGCCACGTTGCGCACAATGACCTCCAGGGGCACGATGGAAACCTTTTTCACCAGGGTCTCCCGGTCGGACAGTTCCTTTACAAAATGGGTGGGCACGCCGGCCTTTTCCATGATGGTCATAAGAAAATTGCTCATTCGGTTGTTAATGACGCCCTTGCCTGAAATCTGGCCCTTCTTCTGGCCGTTGAAGGCGGTGGCGTCGTCCTTGTAATCCACAATGTAGAGCTCGGGGTCGTCGGTCTTAAAAACCTTTTTGGCCTTTCCCTCGTAAAGCTGCTCCAGTTTCTGCATAAAGCGAGACTTCCTTTCTTTTGCGGCCGGTCCGGCCTTATAAACAACATTATTATACACGCAAAAACGCCCTCTGTCTATCGTCCCGGCAGCTTTCGGCCGATTTTTGTAGACCGTGTGCAAACCGGCGGGATTTCCATGAAATCTTTGCATCTTTTGTCGTCATGGGCTGCGGCAAAAAAACGCCGGCTCCCACAAAGGGAGCCGGCGCGCAAATCATGGAACAACAAACGGGTAAAAGACAGAACGCGCAAGCGAACGGCTGTTATGCGGCGGGCTGCACCGTATCGGGGATCCCCCGCCGTCAAACGTCCTGCCGGGACGTTTGACATCCCTTCCCGCGCCAATTTTCTCAAAGCTTTCGGGTCCCGCAGGACGCGGCGGAGGCTCTGCCCCTCGGCCCCACCGCCTTTTCAGAAAGGCAGACGAAAGCTTGATCTTTCTTTTTGGGCCATGGTTTATTCCACTGTAACCGATTTGGCGAGATTGCGTGGCTTGTCGATATCGCAGCCGTTGGCAGAAGCCACATAGTAGGCGAAAAGCTGTAAGGGCACGACCTCCAGGGAGGCCATAAACAGAGGGTCGGTTTCGGGGACCAATACGGCCTGATCGGCCGACTCGGCGATGGCCTTGTTTTGCGCGGTGGCCAGAGCCATGACCACGGCGCCTCGGGCCTTGACCTCCCGGATGTTGCTGCGCATCTTGTCGAACAGCCGGTCCTGGCAGCAAAGGGCGATCACCAGCCGGCCCTCGTCGATGAGGGAAATCGTGCCGTGCTTGAGCTCGCCGGCGGCGTAGGCCTCCGAATGGATATAGGAGATTTCCTTGAGCTTTAAGGAGCCCTCCAGGGCGGCGGCGTAATCCAGGTTGCGGCCGATGAAGAAGAGATTTTCGCAGCCGTAGAAGATGGCGGCCAGCCGCTGCATCTCGGGCTTGCAGGCCGGCAGCAGGGCCTCGATCTGGTCGGGCAGGGCCTCCAGGGCCTGAACCAGACGGCTGATTTCCGCGGCTGGCCGCGTACCCAGCAGCCCGGCGGCGTAGAGGGCGAAAAGATAGAGAACCGTAAGCTGGGTGGAGTAGGCCTTGGTGGTGGCCACGGCGATTTCAGGACCGGCCCAGGTGTAGAGCACATCGTCGCTCTCCTTGGCGATGGCGCTTCCCACCACGTTGACGATGGACAGGGTACGGGCCCCCAGCCGCTTGGCCTCCTTGAGGGCGGCCAGGGTATCGGCCGTCTCCCCCGACTGGCTGATAATGACGACCAGGGTATGCTCGTCGATGATGGGCTGCCGGTACCGGAACTCGGAAGCCAGATCCACCTCCACTGGGATCCGGGTCAGCTCCTCCAGCACATACTTGCCCACCACCCCGGCGTGATAGGCCGAGCCGCAGGCCGTAATAACGATGCGGTTAAAATTCTGCAAATCCGCGGCGGTGAGCTGTATGTCATCCAGCACCACCTGCCCCTCCTTCAGGCGGGGACGGATGGTTTCCCGGATGGCGGCGGGCTGCTCCATGATTTCCTTGAGCATAAAATGCTCATAGCCGCCCTTTTCGGCCGCGTCAATGTTCCAGGTCACTTCGGAAACCGGCTTGTCGATCTCCTCCTTGTTCATGTTGAAGGCCTGAATCCCTTCCCGGCCCACCAGGACGATCTCGTCGTCCTCCAGATAGACCACCCTTTTGGTGTAGGAAATGAGGGCGGTTACGTCGGAAGCGATAAAATTGCCCTCCTCCGAAAGGCCGACGATCAGGGGACTGGCCTTGCGCACAGCCGCAAACCGGTCGGGGTAATCCGCGCAGACCACGCCCAAAGCGTAGGACCCCTCCAGACGGTTGACCGCCTTGACCATGGCCTCCAGCAGGTCGCCCTTGTAATAGTAATCCACCAGATGGGCCACTACCTCGGTGTCGGTATCGCTGACAAAGACAAAGCCTTTTTTCCGCAGGTATTCCCGCAGCTCCATGTAATTTTCGATAATACCGTTATGTACCACGGCAATCTTGCCGCTCATGCTGCGATGGGGATGGGAGTTTACGTCCGAGGGCTCCCCGTGGGTGGCCCAGCGGGTGTGGCCGACGCCCAGGGTGCCCGGCGTCTTTTTGCCGCCGTCGGTCATGTCGTCCAGGCAGCAGATACGGCCCTTGGTTTTGACAATTTCGATTTTTCCGTCCTGCTCTATGGCGATACCGGCCGAGTCATATCCCCGGTATTCCAGGCGTTTGAGTCCCTCCAAAAGAATGGGGGCGGCTTCCATCCTGCCGACAAATCCTACGATACCACACATATGCGGCACCTGCCTTTCCAAATCGATATTTTCTCTATAGTGAAAAAGGTTTTTAGTAGGTATAAATTGTATATCTTGTAAAAGTATAGCGGATTTGCGGGAAATTGTCAACGCAAGCCTGCGCGGGTCCCTTTTGGCATTTATTTCATCCATTCGCTTGTGACCGGCCAGCGGCATGGTATCATGGAAAACAGCGAACCGGAATGTACCGTCGAAAGGATGAAAGCTGTGTTTGATGAAAAAATGATCGCGCCCTGCGGCTTGGACTGCAGCTTGTGCAGCCAGGCGCACAAGACGGAAAACGCCTGCCCCGGCTGCGCGGGACCCGATGAAAACAAGCCGGAATTTTGCTCTGTGAAATGTTCGATCATGCGATGCGAAACCAGAAAGAAGCATGCCTATCGGTTCTGTGACCAATGCCCGGAATTTCCCTGCGCAAACGTAATGGAACGAGAAAACAGGTATATGTCCCAGTATGCTTTACGGGAGTCTCCGCTTGCAAACCTCCGGGCCATACGGGAAA
>JAAVYX010000031.1 GCA_022791355.1 Clostridiales bacterium
ATTATACCATAGGCGCAAGCCTATGGTATATTTGGCGTCCCCGCCGTCCCCGGCGTGGGGCCATCCGTTGGGTATAACGTCCGCTTTGCGGACATTATACCATATCCTTCCTCCCGCGTATATATGAAAATGATTCTTTTTTATCCGGATTTTGAAAAGTCCCGGCCAAGGGGAAGGCCGCTTGAAAAAAGACCTGCGTACCCTTATAATGTGTATATCGCGGAAAGGAGGAAGCTCTGTGAAAAAAATCAGCTCCGAGGTGCAGCTCTATGAAACCGACCGCACCTTTCCCTTCCGCACCTTCCAGAGTTACTACGCAGCCACCGCTAACCACTGGCACACCGAGATTGAGTTTATCTATTTGCAGGATAACTCTATGCAGATCTACATCAATAATGAAATGTACCGGCTGCAGGCCGGGGATATTATGATCGCCGCCCCCGGCGATATCCACGGCAACGTGGCCTCCGATCATCACCGCATCGTCGTCCAGTTCGAGCTGGATATTCTGGAAACCCTGTATTTCACCGGGGACGAAATCCGGACCATCCGGAACAAGCTGGAAACCCTGGAGCGGGTAAGCCTTTTCTGGCCGGAAAACGTCCGGCAGGATATGGCCGCAATCCTGGGCCGGCTTTATAACATTCGCAGCGACGGACGGACGGGCATCGGTTACAAAATTCAGATTCAGTCCTTGCTTTTTCAGCTCATGGAAATCTGCTGGAACCATATTCCCCAAAGCCAGGTGCAGACCGAAAAGGCCAAGCTTCTGCAAAACAAAAAGGTGTTGGACAATCTGGAAAAGGTCTTTAACCTTGTGCGGGACCGGTATATGGACGACCTGCATCCGAAGGACGCCGCCGCCCTGCTCGGCGTCACGCCCAACCACTTTATCAAATACTGGCGTAAATACTCCAACATATCCTTCCACGCCTATCTCAACGAATACCGGGTCAGTCAGGCCATCGCCCTGCTCTACAACTCCGACGACCTGATCTCCGGCATCGCCTTCAAGGTGGGCTTTAAAAGCCTGAAAACCTTTAATCGGGTATTCAAATCGGTCACCGGGGTTTCGCCCTGCAGCTACCGCAAACAGCTCCGGCAATAAAGGTCCTTTTTCGTTGCCGAACAAATAAACGTATACGCTTTTTTAGTATATTTTTCCTCTCAAGGCAAACAATACCATTTGGTATTTCGAAGTGCGGCGCGCTTTGCAGTATTATGGTCTTAACAGCAAATAGAAAGGGGCTGTTTACTATTCTTTTGTTTGGTGAACGTTTGAAGGCCTTACGGCAGTCCCGCAGTCTCAGCCAGGAATACCTGGCCCGCAACGTGGGAGTGACCAAGCAGAGTGTTTGCAACTGGGAAAACGACAATATCATGCCCAGCGTGGAGATGACCACTAAGCTGGCCCGCTTCTTCCGCGTTTCGACCGATTACCTGCTGGGGTTGGACGATACCGCGCCCTCACAGGCGCAGTATATCGAGGTTTCCGATCTGTCTCGTGATGAACTCAAGCACATCCAATTTATCGTAGACGATATCCGTAACCGCAAGAAAGAGGATTAGTCTTCCGGACCCTTCTTCTCCTTCCACTGCTGCGCCGGAGGTATGGCCTGTTCGGATAGGGGGAGAACGTCGTATGCCTGAATCGCTGATTTGTCTGATGTTCGATCGGTCGGGCGGCGCCTTGGCCCGCTTTGGAACCGACTACTGGCACGGCTATGACGATATGGAACGCTTGGCCGCCGATTTCTGCCGCTACGCGCAGACCGGCGAGACTAATTTTCTTCCCCGCAACGAAAAAAGGGATTACGAATGGCCTTCCCCCGACGGGTCTCTTATCGCAAGGGGACAGGTGGCTTGGTACAGTTACGATGAAATCAAAGAAGCCCTTCGCGAAGGTACATTTTGCCGGATAGGCGACGCGGGGGTATTTTTTGATGCTCTGCGCCGGCATCTTCCTCCAAGTGAAAAAATAAAAGAACAGTAGCTGCGCTACTGTTCTTTTATACGCCTGTCTACGGCGTCCGCGGGCCGTTTTTATAGATAGCCTCTAGCAATTTATAAAAACACCCCCAAAGATGCCATATGCAAACTTTCAAAACCTGATTTAGATCGGTTTACAAAAGCATGCGGACCGAGAAAGGAACTGCGAACAACAAAAGGCGGTATGCTCCCGGAGAGGGCGGCATACCGCCTGTTTTGTTGTTCGTGGGGATTCTGTGGGGATTCTGCCCTTTGACGCGCGGCTTTGCCTACAAGACGCAGCGTGTATACGTTCTGCCGTCGATTATCCCCGCCTAGCGGATAGGACGCGACATCGGCGGCGGCGGAAAAGCGGAAGCTGTGCCTGCGGTACGAAAAGCCGCAGGCACAGGGCCGGTCCGGCCGGCGTTTACCTATTTTTTTCGCCTCGCTTTTTCATCTGCATAACCGCCGCCGAAAATACCGGCCGGGGATTACATCATACGGAACCGGCCGAGCAGTCTATTCAGGGTCCGCGCCTGATCAGACAGCTCCTTAGAAACGCTGGCGCTTTCTTCCGCGGCGGCGGAATTGGTCTGTACGACCCTGGAAATATCCATAATTCCATTTTCAACCAAGGCGATCATTTCCGATTGCCGGACGCTTGCGGCGGCAATTTCATCCATCAGCGTCTTGATTTCCTGGATGCAGCCGTTGATGGCCTGCATCGTGGAAACCGTAAGCTCTGTGGACTCGGCGCCTGTTTTTACGTCCTCCAGCGAACGGTTAATCAAACTGTCGGTACTTTGAGCCGCCTCGGCGGATTTGGCCGCAAGGGTTCGGACTTCGTCCGCCACCACTGAGAAGCCCTTGCCTGCGGAACCGGCGCGGGCGGCTTCCACAGCCGCGTTCAGCGCCAGAATGTTGGTTTGGAAGGCAATATCCCCTATTGTTTTGATAATGGTGCCGATTTGGGAGGAAGACTGGTCGATATTCCTTGTGGCGGCGACCAGCTGCTCCATCTTTGCGTCGGCCTCGACGGCATAGTCGGTAGCCTTACTGACCAGCTTGCTGGCGTCGCCGCAGCGCACGGCGCTGGTTTGGATCTGCGAGGTGATGGCTGTCACATTGGATACGAGTCCATCCACCGAAGCCGCCTGTTCGGTCGTGCCCTGGGACAGCGACTGAGCGCCTGTGGATACCTGGTCCGCGCTAGTATCGACCTGCTTGGCAACGCCGGATATATCCCGCATCACATTCATAAGGTTGGCGCGAATCGATTGCAGGCTTTCTGCAAGGGTCCTGAAATCGCCGATATAATACCCTTCGTTCTTTGTGACGTCCACAGCTAAATTGCCGTCCGCCATCTCGCCCAAAATCCGCCCCACATCATCGATGGTCATTCTCAGACAGCCGCAGACCCGATGGGTTGTCTGCGCGATCATGCCGATTTCATCCTGCCTGCCATAAAAGGCTTCCAGCTCCTGGTCGGCGGAGAGATTCAAATCCCCCAAGCGATCTATTGCGCGTTCTACAACCATAAGCTCTTTCCCCTCCCGGCGCAGAATCAGAAGGGTGACAAAAATAACCGCTGCGGCTACAATCGCGCAAAGTACGCCGACAATAACGCGCACGGCCGTTACCGCGCTATAGACCTCGGCGGCGCTGTCCCGAACCATAAAGACCCAGCCCCGGTCTTTCAAATATTTGTAGACCACCAGCTGGTTTACGCCGTTTTCGTCCCGGTAAGAATATGTAGCCGCCTGGGTGCTGTCGTCCTCGTGAATGCGCTGAATAATCTCTTGATATCCGCTGTCCTGGGTTTCCGTATTCAGGAGGGATTCGTCCTGGTGGTAAAGGTAGACGCCGGTTTCCGCATTCAGAAACACATATTCGCTTTGCGGCAGTCCCTTCATGTCTAAATGCAGCAGCGAGTCCATCAAGTGGCTGGCGTAAACGCCGGCTCCCACATAGCCGATACACGTCTGGCCGTCAAAGATCGGATAGTACATGGAGAGAATCATGCTGCCAGTTCCAGGAGACTTCATAATTCCCAGATTTGTCAGTTCCTTCCGGGATAAAATGGTGTCCTGGAAGGTCTTCAGCGATTTTCCGGTCCGGGTAGTTATCCCTATAGCCCCCTGGGAGGTATGGGTCAGCACGTGGGTGGAGGGGGTGGCGATATACAGGCCCTCGAAAACCCCCTTGACAGCGGCAAAGTCTTCGGTATATTGCTGAGCCCTTCTCAGAAGCTCCGGGTCGGTGGGCTGCAAAAGAAGTTCCCGGACCTCGCCGCTAAGGGCAAAAGCGGTCATATATTCTTCCGCGGAGGTCACATAAGCGTTAATGATGGACGCTCTGGACTCTACGGCGTCGGTCATTTGGTTGGAGATATCCTTCTTGACCGTAGAAGCGGCATTGGTAGAAACGATGAACCAAAGCAGCAGCAGTCCCGCCAGGGTGATCGCTGTCGTAATAATGCCGATGCGCGTAGCAAGTTTTTTGTTTGTCAGAAACTTCATAATTTCTCCCTCCGCAAATAATAATTGACTCTCATTTATATGACGCATAATACTTAATCATTTTAGCACGCGTTTATTCCTTTGCCTATTTAAAATATGGTTTGAGCGCATATCTGCACACAAACAATATCGGGGAATTCCGCGCAAAAATTTAGTGCGGATTGGCGCATACAGAGTAAGAGAACAGGCGGTCCGCCGCCCGTCAAGGGTTTGGAGGGCGGCCGCGCAAAAAAGCGCCCAACAAGTCCTTTTGTGAACTATGCGCGGACGCGCTCCGGCGGGAATGCGCATGCACAGGCTACGGCGGCAAAACGCAGACCGCCCAAGGTCTTGCAGACCCGATACGGAGCCTGCAACGCGGCTTTGAGAGGAGGGGTATCAGCGCAGCAAAGGCGGCGGGCGTACCGGCTATTAAACGGCTGCCCTGCACACCGTGTTGGAGGAAACTGTAAAATTTTCCACTTATATTTTTTCGTTGTCCGTCTACAATATCATTGAGGTGATGGACATGGCAAACGGCGCTTTAAACGGCGACATTTTGGTGAACAATCCTGAAATGAAGCAGTATTTCGAGACCCTGCCTCCCTATGTGCAGGAGACCCTCCGGCAGTCCTCAGGCGGCCAGATCACCAGCCTGGCCGAGCTGCAAAGCGCTGCGGAGAAGCTGCTGCAAAAGTAAAAAAGCTGATTTCCCTTACCGATACGCGAAAAAGGCCCTGTCCGATTGGACGGGGCCTTTTTCCCAATTATCGAAAAACCAATGGCAAATAGGCAAAATGAATAGGAGAAAACATTTCTACGGCACACCGCGCCGCATCCCCCGTAAGGATTCCCGCCGTAACGCGTCTTCATAGGGAACGTTACAGCCTTTCCGCGCTTTCTTCAAAAGGGGGTTCGCCCTCGGCGGAGGACGGCAGGGGCTTTGCCCCTCGACTCCACCGCCTTCCCCAAATGGCAGGCGAAAATCTTTCGCACAATCTTTTTTGCCGTATAGCTTTATCATGCGCGGGAGCATTTAGAATGATATCCAGCAAGCATCCATTCCCCTGCCGTTTTAGGGCAGCAGGGTGTTGACCGCCGTCTCTACGTAGGGTTCGGCCTGGGTGAAAAAGTAAGCGTCGAAGAGGGCCCTGACCAGCGGACCGCTGGCCGAACCGTGTCCGCCGTGCTCAATGACTACCGAAACGGCGATTTCGGGGTCGTCAAAGGGCGCGAAGGCGATGAAAACGCTGTTGTCCTCTCCTTTGGGCACCTGGGCCGTACCGGTTTTCCCCCCCACTTTAATAGGATAATCGCGGAAGATGCCGCTTCCGGTACCGTCCTCGGTCACCGACAGCATACCTGACTTGACCGTATCGATAACCGACTGGGAAAAACCCGACGTATTGAGAACGTTGGGGGTAGCGGGCACGATGGTCTTCTCCAAATCGTAGGAGCGGACCTCGTGGATCAGGCGGGCTTGGTAACGGGTGCCGCCGTTGGCGATGGTGGCCGTGTAGACGGCCAGCTGCAAGGGGGTCAGAGCCGTTTCGGATTGGCCGATAGCGGCTTGAATGGTGTCGCCGTCTCGCCAGATCGGGTCCACCGTGTTCCGCTTGCGCTCCTCGGGACCGGCCAAAATACCCTTGCTTTCGGCTACCTCCACGCCGGTGGAGACCCCCAGTCCCAGCTGCTCGCAGTATTCGTTCATACGGGTGATGCCCAGCCGGTAGCCGGTCTCATAGAAATAATAGTTGCAGGATTTGGCCAGCGCCCTTGTTACGTTGATCTCGCTGTGGTATCCAAGGCAGCGGGGCCGATAGTCCTCAAACCGGGTGTATCGCTGGTCGCAGTAGATGGTCTCGTCGGGCGAAATCACACCGGCCTGCAGACCCGCGGCGGCCACGGCCGGCTTAAAAACCGAGCCGGGGGGATAGAGGCCGTTGAACGCCCGGTCAAAAAGGGGCTTGGACTCGTCCGCCGCCAGGGCCTGATAGTTTTCCTTATATTGTGTCATGGTGTAGGTAGGATAGCCGGCCGAAAAGAGGATCTCCCCCGTTTTCACGCTGACCCCCACCACGGCGCCCGCGTCGGCCTCGCCGTTGGTCTGGCTTTTAAGCTGGTCGATCATGTTTTTCAGCTGGGTCTGGGCCACCCTTTGCAGGTTTTTGTCGATAGACATAATGACCGTGTTGCCCGCCGACGGCTGCTCGGTCACCTCGGCCGACAGGGTATTGCCCGCCGCGTCCTGCCTGATGATCCGGGTGCCGCTTTTCCCCCGCAGATAGTCCTCGGCCCCCTTCTCTATGCCGCTTTTGCCCACCTTGTCGTTATAGGTGTAGCCCTTGGCCTTGAGCTCCTCCCAGTCCTCGGCGTAAATGGGACCGATGGTGCCGATGAGCTGGGGCGCTATATCGTCGTCCATATACTCCCGGAAGGGAACCACGCTGATTTCCACGCCGGGCATGTCGTTGGAGGCCTCGGTGATCTTGGTCATAACAGCCGAAGGCACGTCCTCAGCCAGGGTAAAGGGAGCGGACACCGAAAAGCCGACCTGCTCCATGGAATAACGGACCCCCATCACCGTCCGCTGCAGCTGACGGTCCAGACCCTCCAGCTGATACCGTTTGATCATCTGGGTAAAGCAGTCCTCGGCTGTGGCGTAATGGGCCACATCCAGCCGGTTTTTCATGGAAGCGACCTTGTCGTCCGCCCCCTCCGCAAAACCGAAAGGCTCCTCGGTCGAAAGAGGCAGATTATCGGTCCAGGTCTGGCCGGCGGTTTTCAGGTAGGCCGTAAGCCGGGCGATGGTCTGGTTGATCTTGGCCTTGGGCAGATAGGCGCTGTTGAGCACCACGTTGTACCCCTCGCGGTTGACGGCGATGGGACGACCGAACCGGTCGAGAATTTCGCCTCGGGCGGCCGAAATTGTCGCCTTCCGGCTGCCGGTCGTGTCGGCCTGATCCAGATATTTCTGGGCGTTGACCACCTGAATCTGCGCCGCCCGCCCGGTATAGATCACCAGTACGGCGGACAGGGTTACGGCCAGGGCGACCTGCCGTGGATTTACCTTCTTTTTCTTTCGCATAAAAATTCTCCTAAGCAAACAGCAGACAAGGGCGTGTGGTTTTTTCTTTTTTCTGAGATTGGATTTTCTTTTGTTTGGATTAGACAGAGGTTTGGCTTTCTCTTTTTTTATTTAGCTGAGAGGGAGGTTTCGCGCCAGGTATACTTTTATGGATACTCCAATACCTGATCTAGTAGCGCCTGGCGTCCCGGCGCTAAAGCGCCTCTAGACCCCTTCTTTTGTTACGCGACAAAAGAAGGGGGAGAAAAACGCTGTCGCCTGCGGTATCCTGCGGAGCCTACGGCCGCCGCCTTGGCCGCCTACGGGACTGCGTCGCTGGCGCCACCTCCAGGGCTACGCCCTTCCGGTTGGGGGGTCTTACCCC
>JAAVYX010000005.1 GCA_022791355.1 Clostridiales bacterium
AGCGGCGGGCCAAAATGGGGGCTGGCAAGGCCGTCAGTAGCCGCCCGACAGAGCGGCCCTCAGTAGCCGCCCGTAGGGCGGCCAGCGGGCTATCGCCCGCCAAATCCGAGAACGCTGCCGGTTCCCCGACGGCCCCCATTTTGGCCGCCTCTGGGCGTATTAGCCCTTGGAGGTAGACGGTAGGGTCTGCCTTTATTATATTACCCGCCCGGCCGCAATGCAATACCTGGATTTTTGCGGCGGCCGGGGGACCGGCCGTTGGAAAAGCCGCCCGCGCTGGCTGCGGACGGCTTTGTTATTTAACCTTTTCCTCCCGCTCCCCAACGTAAGCGCGAATGCGGGAAAAGGATTCCTCGCTGATTACGTGTTCGATGCGGCAGGCGTCCTCCTCGGCGGTCTTCTCGTCCACCCCCAGCGCGTCGGCCAGAAAACGGGTGATGACCCGGTGTCGTTCGTAGACCTTTCCCGCTCGTTTCTCTCCCTCGCCGGTCAGGACGATATTGCCGCTGGACTCCACCTGGATGTAGCCTGCCTTTTTGAGAATGCCCACGGCCCGGCTGACGCTGGGCTTGCTGAATTGCAGGGCGTTGGCGATATCGATGGACCGCACATATCCCTTTTGCTGGCGCAGCAGCAGGATGGTCTCCAAATAATTCTCTCCAGATTCCTGAAGCTTCATAACCCTCACCTCGGCCCAATACGCCCAGACCTTCTTGTCTGGGCGTAATTTTATCTTAGCTTACAGCAGCGCTTCCCGGGCTCTTTTTTATATCGTCCTTACAACACTCTTTGACTTATGATACCATAACGCCGGGAAGATTACAAGCCGCAAACCCGTCCCGGCTACCCCTTGGGCCGGGAGGACACCGGCCGGGTCTTTACCGACAGGCCGCCTAAATTGCGGATGCGGCCGGCGGCCGGCTCGGGGTTTTCTCCCTCCATGCGCAGCTCCAGGGTCGCCGATTTGCGGCGGCCGGTCTCCCGGCCGTAATGGGTGTCGAAAAAGTTGACCGGGGCGTAGAGCGCCCGGACGCTGTAGCCCATTTTAGCGTTGGGGCTGCCGGGTTGGACGATACGGGAGGCCTCGTAAAACCCGTCGTGAAATTTGCGGGCGTATATATCCATCTGCCGGACGCCGGCGTATTCCCGGCGAAGGCGCCGGGCCGCCCACTCGGCCTGTTCCACAGTTGGAAATTCCGCGCTGATCTGATGCAGCATAAAAATTCTTCCTTTCCTTTTTCCTGTACGGATAGTATCTGCCGGCGGGGCAAAAATAGAATAGGAAAATTATTTTTAGGTCATGTATGCAAAACCGCGCAATGCCAAAGGGCGGGGGATTTTATGCCGGGCCGGAAAATTTTGCAGGCGTACCCTGGTATACCGGGAAAAGGAAGACAGCATGGGCGGCCAAACGCCGCCGCTTGAACGTTTTGTCCATTTTCAAACATGGCCGCATGGAAGGTCAAAGGCAATCCGAGAGACTATCCCGTCCGCCTCCGGCCCGGGCCCTTGGAGGAAAAGGCCCGCCAGCCGGGCGGCTGCGTAAACCATAGCGGCGCGGCGGCTGTTTATAAACGGTCCCGCATCGGCCCGTATTCGCGGCATTGCACTTTGGGCCGCAAAGGAGTATAATAAACATATTCTCATAACGAGCGGCCCCCAAACGGCCGTTTCACTTTATAAGGAGCTGAAAAAAACTATGTCCGAAGAAACCCGCGCCTGCACCGAAACCGGCTGCAACGGCAACTGTTCCAGCTGCGCCAGCAATCCGCAGAACGGCGCGCCGAATCCCGAAAGCTTTTTAGAGCCCGCCAATCCCTATAATTCCATCAAAAAGGTCATCGGCGTGGTCAGCGGAAAGGGCGGCGTGGGCAAGAGCCTGGTCACCTCCCTGCTGGCCGTTTTGATGAACCGCAAGGGCTACGCCGCCGGTATTCTGGACGCTGATATCACCGGCCCCTCCATCCCCAAGATGTTCGGCATCAACCGCCGGGCCCGCTCCAACGACCTGGGCGTGCTCCCCGAGCGGACGGCTAACGATATCGCCGTTATGTCCATCAACCTGCTGCTGGAGCAGGCCGACCAGCCGGTTATCTGGCGGGGCCCCATTCTGGCCGGCGCGGTCAAGCAGTTCTGGACCGACGTGCTCTGGGGCGATCTGGACTTCCTCTTTATCGACATGCCGCCGGGAACCGGCGACGTGCCCCTGACCGTCTTCCAGTCCATCCCGCTGGACGGAATCGTCATCGTCACCTCGCCCCAGGAGCTTGTCTCCCTGATCGTGAAAAAGGCCTACAATATGGCCAAGCAGATGAACATTCCTATTCTGGGCGTGGTGGAAAACATGAGCTACGTCAAGTGCCCCGGCTGCGGGGAGTCCTTCCATATTTTCGGGAAGAGCCGTCTGGACGAGACGGCGGCCGAATTGGGTCTGGAGGTGCTGGGCCGCATGCCCGTCGACCCCCAAATTCCCGCCCTGTCCGACAAGGGCGAGTTTGAGCGGTACGGCGGCGAAGACCTGCAAGGAGCCGCCGACCGGCTGGAAGCGATTTTTTCCTGACCGGCTTAGAACAAAAAAGGAAGTTCGCAGGCAGCCCCGCGCTCTTTTGTCAAGCGGCAAAAAAAAGGGGGGAACCGCTTGCTTCTGGCCGCCCGCGTTTGCATCCTATTGGACGGCCGGTACGGTTCCGCGTTCCGGCTTGCTGCGTTTCACCTGTTTGCCGGTCATTGGGATAAAATTTATACAAAAGCCGGGCCGCGGCGTAGTCGCGGCCCGGCTTTTGATTGATTCTTGTCTTTCGGCATCATTAGAAAACCGGCGATAAGCCGGAATATCATATTTGCATATTGATAAAGGCAGCTCGTGAGTAGGTACGTTTGGGTATATACGAAAGTTAAGAGGAAAGCGGAAAGAAGCGGAGAAGGAGAAAACCGGGATTAAGAGGGCGAATAGGTTAACCTGCCTTTCGCTTTTGTCTTAGCGGCTTTACCGTACCATAATTTTTCCTGTTCGCTATCCTTTTTTCTAACTGCCGCTCACCGCTGTAACCCCTACGGTCCTTCCCGTTCGCTAATCTTTTCCGCCTTGCATCTTGGGTATACCGATGATATAATATATGAATACCATAGTATAATGAGCGGATGTACTATGTATGGAACGTCTTCCTTCGGCCAAACTAGAGGGGTAAAGGAGGCGTAAAATATGGGTTCATCCAACAAAAAGAAAAAAGCGCCGGTTCAGGCCAATGGGAAAAACCATATCAAAAATGAAGACGGCGCGGGGGATTTCCCCCAAACCCCCGATGAAAATCCGGACAAGCAGGAAGGGGAGGGCCTGTCGGCCGACCAGCTGGAGCAGATTGAGAAAATCGGCGCGGTGACCCCGGCCAGAGGCAAGCACCAGATTCACTGCCTGACCATCGTGGGCCAGGTGGAGGGACACTATATTCTCCCCGCCCAGAATAAAACCACCAAGTATGAGCACGTTATCCCCCAGCTTGTGGCCATCGAGGAAGCGCCCGACATTGAGGGCCTTATTATTATCCTCAATACGGTCGGCGGCGACGTGGAGGCGGGGCTGGCTATCGCCGAGCTCATCGCCGGTATGAAGAAGCCCACGGTCTCCCTGGTGCTGGGCGGCGGCCATTCCATCGGCGTACCCCTGGCCGTCGCGGCCAAGAAATCCTTTATCGCCCCATCGGCCACCATGACCATCCATCCCGTGCGCATGTCCGGCCTGGTGCTGGGCGTACCCCAGACTATGAGCTATTTTGACAAAATGCAGGAGCGCATCGTTCGGTTCGTCTCGGATAACTCTGGCATCTCCACAGAGCGTTTCAAGCAGCTGATGCTGAACACCGGCGAGCTGGTTGCCGACGTGGGCACCGTTTTGGACGGGGACGCGGCGGTCAAGGAGGGCCTGATCGACCAGCTGGGCGGCCTGTCCGACGTTATCCAAAGCCTCTATGAAATGATCGAGGCCCAAAGCGGGGAAGAGACCGCGGCCCGGACGGAACAGGGGGAGGAGAAATGATTCTGTATACCAGGGAGCCGTTTTCCGCCGTCTTCCCGGAGGAGCCGCCCGCCGTCCGGCTGGAACGCCTGCCCCACGGCTACGCCGAACTGTCCGGCGAACAGGCCGGCGGGGCGGCCGTCTGTCTGCGCCGTATTTTTTCCACCGACCCGGCCGATTACCTGAACCCGGACTTGCAGCCGGGCAGCCGGCCGCGGCCGGCCGGTAAAAACTGATTTTTGCCCCAAACCGTCAAAGACACCGGCCATACGTCAAAGGGCGGCCGCCCGAATCGCAGAGAGCCGCGATGCCGGCGGCCCATCGCCGTCTGATAAGCCGACCGGCAGGGCAAGGGGCCGGACCGCCCGCCGAATACGGGAAGCTGCCGCCCCCCTTTTTTTGCGGCCGTCGGAGAAGACCGCCCAGGGCGGACGGCTGCCAGACGCAGGGGCCTCTATGGAGGCGGACGGTACAGTAGCTGCATGAGCCGCATGCCAGCCCGCTTTACGGCGGGTACATAAAAACAAAAGGGAAAGGCGCGCGTCCGTCTACAGCATTCTTTACAGTGCAGCGCAGCCCTTGGAGAGGGGCTCTAATAACTACTACTCTATCATACAAGGAGTTGAGGAGCATGGCTGCGAGAAGGAGTCCGGCGGGGAAGCCTGCGGGCCGTCCGCCCGCCAAAAAGCCGCCGGCCAAAAACAGCCGGAGCAAGAGCGCGGCGGCGGCCAAACAAGCCGCGGCCGAGCGGGAACGATACGCTTCCGGCCGCCGGCAGCTTTGGGCGGTCCTGCTCTTCGCCGCGGCGGCCTTCCTGCTTTTCGCCACCTTGATGAAGGGACAGAACGCCTGGCTGGCCATACATAATTTTCTTTTGGGTATATTCGGCGTCACCGCCTTTATCTGGCCAGTGCTGCTGGGCTATGTGGCCGTCCTCTGCGCAGCCGACAAAATCGGCAAGGTGGGGGGAAAGGTACTGGAATCGGGCGTCCTGATCGTCCTCATCGGCGCGGCGGTGGATATTTTTTCCCGTTCGACCGACGCCGCCGGATTTTTAGACTCTCTGGGCAGCGCCTACAAGGCCGGCCCGGCCCTGAAGGGGGGCGGCCTTTTGGGCAGCCTTATCGGCTGGCCCCTTTCCCGTCTGTTCGGCAGGGTAGGGGCGGGCATTATTGTGGTCCTGCTCATTTTTGTGTTTTTTATGCTGGTCACCGGCACCACCCTGATCATGCTCTTCCGCGCCCTCTATAAGCCGGTGCGCACCATCGAGCGGCAGGCGGCGGACATGTACGCCCAGCGCTGGGAGCGGGAGGAGCAGCGGCGGGCTGAGGCGGCCGAGGCGGCGGAGGCTCCCCGCTTCAATATCGACGTGCCTATAGACGATCTGCCCGCCGGTCCCAAGGAAAAGCCAAAGCCGGTGGATATCGAAACCAGCCGCAAAAATCTGTTGGACACCTATCGGGAATTGGACGATGACCAGCCGGCCGCCCCGCCCAAAAAGGGCCGGCGGAAAAAGTCCCCTCCCGCGGCCGCCGACCCGGACGTGCTGACCACCGGCAAAAAGCCACCCTTTATGGACGAGGGCGTGCTGGACAAGTTTAAGGGTTCGACGGAGGAGCGGGCCCCCTGGGACGACGTACCCCTGCCTGAAAAGGACGCGATCCCCTTGGAGAAAACCGGCGCCAAGCCGGCGGCGGTCCCCTTGGGCGGTACGCGGACGGCCACCCCGGCCGAGAAACCCAAGGGCCCGGGAAGCGAGACCTTTATCGGCGCTTTCCAGCCTCCCGCGGGCAGCGGTATTACGGTGGAATCCCCCCGGGAGAGCTACTGTTTCCCCCCCATCAACCTGTTGGCCAAGCCGGCCGCCGAGCGTTCGGAGGATATCAGCGAGGAACTGAAGAGCACCGCCTCCCGGCTAGTGGATACCCTGCGCAGCTTTGGGGTGGAGACCCGGATTATCGACATTAGCCGGGGCCCCTCGGTCACCCGGTATGAATTGCAGCCGGCGGCCGGGGTCAAGATCAGTAAGATCACCAACCTGGCCGACGATATCGCCCTCAACCTGGCCACCGCCGGGGTCCGTATCGAGGCCCCTATCCCCAATAAGCCGGCCGTGGGCATCGAGGTGCCCAATAAGGTCAACAGTATGGTGGGAGAGCGGGAGATCATCGATTCGGAGGTCTTCCGGAAATCCAAAAGCCCCCTGACCGTGGCCTTGGGCCGGGATATCGCCGGCCAGCCCACCGTGGCCGATATCGCCAAGATGCCCCACGGCCTCATCGCAGGCGCTACCGGATCGGGTAAATCGGTGTGTATCAATTCCTTTGTGGTCAGCCTTATGTACAAGGCCACCCCCGACCAGGTCAAGTTTCTCATGATCGACCCCAAGGTGGTGGAGCTGGGGATTTACAACGGCATTCCTCACCTGCTGGTGCCGGTGGTCACCGACCCCCGCAAGGCGGCGGGGGCCCTGGGCTGGGCCGTCACCGAAATGGAGAAGCGGTATAAGCTCTTTGCGGATAACAACGTCCGGGACCTGTCGGGCTATAACCGGCTGGCCGAAAAGGAAGAGGGCATGCTGCCCATGCCCCACATCGTCATTATTATCGACGAGCTGGCCGACCTGATGATGGTGGCCTCCAATGAGGTGGAGGATTCCATCTGCCGTATCGCCCAGAAGGCCCGGGCGGCCGGTATGCATCTGATTATCGCCACCCAACGCCCCTCGGTCAACGTGGTGACCGGTCTTATCAAGGCCAACGTCCCCACCCGTATCGCCTTCGCCGTATCCTCCCAGATCGACAGCCGCACCATCCTGGATATGGGCGGGGCCGAAAAGCTCATGGGCCGGGGCGATATGCTCTTCTATCC
>JAAVYX010000032.1 GCA_022791355.1 Clostridiales bacterium
CCAAAAGCTTAAATGGTTTCGTAGGATCGCCACCAGATATGACAAATTGGATGCGTCTTTTCTCGCCTTCGTTTACATTGCCGCTATCGCTATTTTGTTGATTTAGCGCAGTCGGTCATATTTTTCAAACAAGCCCTAGGCTTTGCGAGCTAAAATTTTACAGATTTCCATCACGTCGCTTATACTGAAAACTTTGTCGCCGTCCAGATTGCCCCGGATCATCTCATCCTCTGTAGGGGGCTTGCCGGCCGACTGGCGGGCCAGAACCTTACAAGCCTCCATCACATCCTGGATGGTGACCCCGCCGCTACCGTCCATATCGCCGCCCTTGATAGACAGCTGGTCGACGGCCTCCAGCAGGGTCCGGCAGGCCTGGTCCAGCAGGGCCTGCTCCGCAGACGGATCTGTCAGCAGACGGTTGGCCGCGGCCAGCGCCGCGTCAAAGGCCGTTCGCACGGCCGGAGCCGCCTCGCCGTAAAGCTCTGTCTTTCCCTTGGCCGTCTCGGCTTTGTCAACGGCCGCTTGCAGCGTTGTAGCGTCCGACCCGTCAGAGGGTCCTTCCACTAAGAAGAGGGACTGTATGGCCGTAAGAGAGAGCTCCACCTCGGTCACGGTCCGGCCGTCGACTTGCTTAGCCGCGGCCTTGACCGGCTCCCGCCGGCCGGTGACGGGATCCCACCACATGAGCTCCCGCATCTCGCCGCGAAGCTGAAGGACGCCGTCCACCTGATTATCGCTGGAGTTGGCCAGCAGGTATAGATTCCGTCCCTCCTTTACCTTGTGGATATAGCTTAAAAAGCCGCCGGTAAGGTCGGTCGCCGCGTCGACCTCCACATCGTAAACCGGCAGAGCGTCGTCCAGGGCCGCCTGTAGATTGCGGCTGGCGTTGCCGCTGATGAAGTAGGCTTTGCCCCCGGCCTCATTTTCGGCGGCCGGCTGCATTTCGCTGGCGTCCAGGGCCAGATTTTCGCTGTCCCCGCCGTATACCTCAAACTCCTCTATGGAGACGCTGTTCATATTCACGCCGGTGATATACAGCCGCAGCCGCTTGGTCTCCACCGCCGCAAACCGGTCCTCCTTGTCCGCGCCCAGCCGTCCGCCGGTACAGCAGGCCTTCCACTGCCCCGCCGCCTCGTCGAAATACTCGATCCGGTAGCCGGTCACCCGGTCGAACCGCTCGGTGACGAGCGTCCGGTCGACGGTCACGGCTTTTGGGAACTCTACCTCCAGCCATTGGTCGCCGCCGTCCTTTCCGGCGTTCCAGCGGCTGGTTTCGCCCAGTACGCCGTCGAAGGCCTGGGCCGCGCCGTAGTTGCTGGAATGATCCGAAGAGGAGCGATAGACCGGCCCCTTTGGAGCGGGCATATTCTCCGGGTCTACGCCGAACATCTCCTGAATGATGGCCTTGACCTTTTGATTGTCCTCCGCCCGAGTGCCAATGTAGGGCAGCTGGGTGGTGGCGATGACCTTGCCGCCTGCGTCGTAGAAGGCCTTGATGGTCTCGAGAGTCTCAAGGTCAATGACCTTGCAGCCCGGCAGCACAAAGACCTTGTACGCCTCAAAGTTTACGTCGTTATCCAGACGCAGGGTATCGCCGTCTACCCTGCAGCGCTCGGCCATTACGTCGGGGTGCAGATAGGTGAAGTCCCGCCGGGCGTTCAAGGAGAGCAGCTCGCTTATCTGCATATAGTCGGAATGGGGCGGATTGTTGGTATCGTCGTTAAAATAGAAGGCCGCCTCCAAATCGTCGATGGGATAGAGCATGGCGACGTCGGCCACATGCCGCCCGTCCTGCAAAAGGGTATGGGCGCGGGCCAGATAGTCGCCCAGCTCCCGCAGGCGAGGCCCGAAGGTCTCGCTGCGGTAGGATAGCTCGGGCACGTAGGTGACGTACTGGGGATCGTCGTCGTACCACAGGGCGTGGGGGATGATGAGGTTGACCCCCTTGGCAAACTGGTCCATGGCGCTTTTGTAGAAGGGGTCCAGAGAGTCGCCGCCGAAAACGCCGAAGGACTCTGACATAACCTTGCCCTTATCCCAGTTATAGGCCGAGGAGGAAATGACCTTGTAGGCCTCTTGGGAGTAGCCGTAGCTGCCGATGACGTCCACCCCGGGGATGGCCTGCTCCCTAAAACACTTCATCAGATCGCCATCCGAACCCACCGGGTTGGTCCATTCCTCAAAGAGCATGTGGCCGGTAAGCTGAATACCGTGGTTTTCGCACCATTCGTTGACCTGCCCGATGTAATTGTGGGCGAACTCCTCGCTGCGCACATACATCAACCGGTCCCTGGCCGCCGCCGTGTCCCCGCCGACGTCCATGAACATGGCCGGGTAGTCCAGCACCGGGTTTTCCGTAAAGAAACCGGCGTAGTCCTCATTGAAGCCGGGGGTCCAGAACCGGCCGCCCTCGGCCCCGTAGGGGGTACGGCCGCCGGCCGGCCAGAAGGAGGGTTCGTCGAAGAAGGCGGTGGTGATGGTGCCGTTGTCGAAATACTTCTTGAACCGCTTATAGTATTCCTCGTAGGTAACCTCAATGAAGGCGGCCACTGATTCCCGGCTCAAATAGTCCATACCGTCCCGGCTGTCGGCCACGCACAAAAAGACCATGACCTTCCAGTTGCCCGCCGGCAGGGTATATTCCAAATAGGAGCCGTCGTAGGTTTCCTCCGCCCCGCCCTGGTCGGGGATCAGCTTCTGGTCGCCGTTATAGAATTCCAGTTCCCAGATGGAGGGGTTGTAATCCTTGGTTTCGGTGATGTACAGCCGCATCCGGGACGTAGTCACCGGCGCAAAGGAGATGTGAGAGCCCTCCCTGTCCAGTCCGATGCTCGTACCGGTATGACAGGTTTTCCATTCTCCTTCCGACCAATACTGGATCTGGAACCCGCTGATCCGATCCATGCTCTGGTATATTTTCGCGCTGTCCACCGTCCGGGGACTGCCGAAGGACATCTCCAGCCAGTGGGGGGGATTGGTGGCGTCCTTGGCGTTCCAGCGGGTGGCAAAGCTGCCGTCGAAGGCGGCGGACGCGTCGTAGCTTTCGTTGTACCGGCTGGAGCAGGACACGCCGGGCGCGGCGGTCCCCTCCTCCGCCGGTACGGGCAGCGCCTGACCGCCGCTCAACACCTGGAACTCGCTGATGGTGGCGCTGTCTCCGCTCACCCGGCCGATATACAGCCGGACGAGGTCGGCCGTCACCGGCTGGAAGGTATGGGATACGCCCTTGTCGGTGATGGTTTTGCCGGAAGCCAGCTCGACCCACTCCCCTGCCGTCCGGTCGTAATACTGTACGGCGTAGCTCTGTGTGCGGTGAAGATTCTTGTCCTTATCCTCGTAAACCTTGACCTGATCAAAGGTCTGAGGGGCGTTATACTTCATCATCAGGTACTGCTTGCCGCCTGACATGGATTCGGAATTCCAGCGGGTGCTGGGGTCCCCGTCCACCGCCTTGTCGGCCTCGTAGCCGGGAGAGACGGTATAGGTGGTGGAGGCGCTTACGCCTACCGGCACAGCGTCGGGATCAAAGGGGGGCGGGTCCTTGACCACGGCCTTGTCGGTGATGTCCACCCGTTCATAGGTGTCGGTATTCATGGCTACGGCCCCCATGAGCTTGCCCTCGCTCCACTCCAGCCGCAGAACGTCGCCCTGCTTGCCGTCCTTTTCCAGCATATCCAGCCGCTTGGTGGTAAGCTCGGGGTACTTCTCCTCCAAGAGGCCGCCGGCGTTATAGCTGGGGAAGCCGTTTTCGTCGTAGAGGGAAAACTGCATGCCGTACTTGCTGCCCTCGTCCAGCGCGGCCTCGTACAGCCTAAAGTATTCCTCCGACATGTAGGCCGTCTGCCATTCGGGCAGGATGCCGAAGCCCTTATAGCCGCTCTGCCGGTAGGATTCCCGTACAAGCTCCCGCACCTGTTCGGTGGTCATGTCCTCCACCTGCCGGTTCCAGAACCAGAGGGGGGCGGGCCGCATGTCCTGCTCGGGGGTCTGGAAGCTCCGGTAGAGAGCGTCCTCGGTCTGCGCGCGTCCAATCATCATACTGCCTCCTGTGGATA